>VXOZ01000073.1 GCA_009839775.1 Chloroflexota bacterium
CGAACCCCGAACCCACTGATTAAGAGTCAGTTGCTCTGCCAATTGAGCTAGCGGGCCATACGTGTGCTGCGGAAGTGTCCGTCTTGCCTGCATTGTAGCACCCGTGAACGGCGACGGACAAGACGCCGGAGCGCTCTTAGCTGGGCTCTATCCCGCGCTGTCAGTCTGGTTCGACTTCTCGCTCGAAGTGCGGCTCCGTGTGCTCGTTGCGCTGCCAGGCAAATGCCTGCGGCACGCGATCGCGAGCGCCGGGCGTAAGCGGCGGTAAGTCGTCTTCGGTGAAGTATCCCACGTCCAGGGCTTCACTTGTCGGGTGTGGCGTGCCGGAAACATATGAGCATATGAATCCGACCATATAGGTTTGAAACGGTGCTCTGCCTCCATAGGCCCGGTTGTCGTAGATGCCGATGAGACGCTCAGCGCGCACGCGCACGCCGGTCTCCTCCCAGAATTCCCGTTCCGCCGCCTGGGCCGCGGTCTCGCCGACCTCCACCATGCCGCCCGGCATGGCCCAATGGCGGTTGTCCGCCCGCTGCATTAGCAGTATGCGGCCTTGCGTGTCGAACAGCGCGCCAAATGCCGCCACCTTCGGCGTCTGATAGTTGATGTCGCCGTTATAAATTGCCAGAATCTCCTCTGCCGACCGTGTATCGGTGAGCGCAAAGAGCCGTGCCGTCAGCGCCAACACGCGCTCATAGCGGGCAATGCAATACTCATCATCCTCCCGCCGCGCATAGAAGAGTCCCGTCTGCCCAATCGCCCGCAATTCGTCGGCGATGTCCTGCAGTTCTTCGCTTAGTTCGTATTGCTCTCTCTTAGCCATGTGTCGTCTACCCCAGCATGAGTTTCTTGAACTTCTCCAGCGTGAACGCCGGGTCGGCGAGGGCGTCGAGGAGCTTGCCCTCGTCCTGGCGGACTTCCTCGGCTTTGGCGGCGACATCGGCCGCGATCTCGGCCGGAATCTGCACAACGCCGTTGCAGTCGGCGTGGAGCAAGTCGCCGGGGTTGACGGTCAGCCCCGCGACCGTCACGGGCGTGGCAAAAGACTCCACCGTGACCTGGCCGTGGGAGACGATCACGCCGGACGCAAAGTACTGTAATCCAAGTTCCCGCACCTCGTTCAGGTCGCGCACGGCACCGTCGGTGATCACGCCCACGAAATCGAGGCGCGTGAGCATTGAGCACATGATCTCGCCAAAGAGCGCTGCCGGCACGTCCGGCGTGGCGTCGTGGGCCACCAAGATGCGCGGTGTCGGCAGCTCCAGCGCATGTTCCAGCGCCTCTACCCACGCCTGGCGCATGGGCGGCTCGCCCGGTTCGCGATTCTTGAAGGCAATAGTGAAGGCGTAGCCCACGATCTCGCCCAATTCGGGGTAGATGCAGCGGATGGAGCCATCCATATATCCCGCGCGGCGGTCACGCACGTCGAACTCTTCGATGGCGTTGGCAATGGTGGGACTATCAATCGCGCGCAGAGCGGCGAGTTGGTCTGAATCGAGATTTGCAATGGCGGACATAGAGTTTCTCCTCTTTGCAGTCTGCAGTAGGGGACTAGGGCAGCCACATCCGTTCGCTCTCAGCCTCAGCCTAATCCGTTCGCCCTGAGCCTGTCGAAGGGCCGTCCACAATCCGTTAGGGGCTTCGCGCAACTATCTCGACATAGCGCGAGTGCAAGAATTCATGGCCTGAATGTTCAAACCAAACAGCCGTCGAGGAGCCGCTGCAGGCTCCCACCTGCAATACCCGCGCGCTCAGCGGGGGACAAGCCGCCGTAGGACAACGTGGTGATAGGCAAGGCCGGTTCGAAGAGCGGCAGGCCGGTGCCGAAGATGAAGCGTTCGGCTCCCCAGCGCGCTACCAGTTCGATGAGGGCGCTGTGCCCGCCGAGGTAGGAAGTCTCCACGTAAAGATTCGGCGCGCGGTCAAGGAGCGGAAAGAGCACGCGAAAGTCGGCGTGGGACTGCCGCAAGAGAATCACCGGCAGTTCGGGAAACGCCTCCAGCAGCCAGGCGATGAAGTCCCAATGCCGCGGTTCGCTGTAGTGGGCGTTATCGAAGTCGAGCAGTACCGGTACCCGTTTGTCGGCAAGGGCCTGCGCGAGGGGTTTGATCACCCAGGGTTCAAGGAACAGCAGGTGGGTCTTTGGACACAGCCGCGCCGCACGCGCCCCTGCCGCCAGGAGCTGGTCGACTTGCTCGGTTTCCGGCGGCACCTCACCCGTGGCGGCGGGCATCACGACCCAGCAGGGGCTAAGACGCGGCTCGCCGGCAATCGCTTGCAAGAGACGCTCATTACCGTCGGTCGGGTCATGCCACTTGGCGACGGTGTGCGTCACCAGCGCCCGGGAAATGTCGTACGCATCCAGTAGCTTTAGCAGGCTCGCGGCATCCACGGGCGCGCCCGGCGGCCGCTGGGGTAACGGGCCTAGCGAGACGTTGACATCGAAGAGTTCGGGCCGCCCATTACCTGGCGCCATAGCAAGAGGCTCCTTTTTGCCTTGGAATCAATAACGTCGCAATTCACCCATTCGGTTACATCTTACCGTTGCCGCACGCAGCTTGCCTAGCGGTTCGGCTTCTGTATAGGGGTCCGGCCATTTCCGCGCGTGCGCCTCGAGCCTCCGTGTGTGTTGTGAGAGTTTCAGTACGAGGAGACACGTTGAGCCGCAGTGTTGCAATAGCTTATAGTAGGAACTGGAAGCAAGCAAACGTGAAACGAATTAAGGACCCATCGCGATGGGAGTGAAAGTCTACATTCCGACACCGTACCGCCGTTTCACCGGCAACCAGTCGCGGGTCGAGGTGGAAGCGACAACCGTGGCACAGCTCCTGCATGAGCTTGAGCAGCAGTTCCCCGGCATCGGCGCGCAGATTGCAGACGAAAACGGCGATATTCCCGGCTACCTCAACGTCTACGTCAACTCGGAAGAAGTGCGCACCCTCCAGGGCAAAGACACTGCCCTCGCGGACGGCGACGAGATTTCGGTGATCCCCGCCATGGCGGGCGGGCGCTAACCCGCTTCTTCAAGAATTCTGTTCGCACGGAGCCTATTGAACTGCCGTCCAACCAGCCGCTTTTCTAGAGCCCGTTCGCACTGAGGGCTGCGCGAAGCCGGCTGCGCGAAGCCCCTGTCGAAGTGCTATTGGAGCGGCTTTTCTAGCCTCGTTCGGCAAGATCAACCGGGACGTTGATAGCAGTCGCGGTCCCAGCCAACCGCCTTTTCCACTGTTGGACAGGCCACCGCTCTTCTCCTAGAATGGCAAGTGGACCGCAGTTTCCCTATCGACTGTATGACGCTTTCTAGATTCGAGAATTCTACCGATGCTTCCCCGCTATACGCGTCCCCAAATGGGCAAAATTTGGTCCGAGGAGCACAAGTTCGCTACCTGGCTGCAGGTGGAACTTGC
>VXOZ01000320.1 GCA_009839775.1 Chloroflexota bacterium
AAGAGCCAGGTGTTCCACCATGCCCCAGGTTGCCGCATCGCTGCCGCGCGGTATCTCCACGAGTTCCAGCGCTGCGCGACCGGCGCCGCGCCAGAAGACTTCGGCTTTGACCATACCGCCCGTCATGGCGATCTGGCCGGAGAGTATCATGCTCTGCGCCCTATCGGTAAGGCCGATGGTCAGGTTGTTCGTGCCGTAGTTCACGACGTTGAGGGGCGGCGCGACCTCATGGCGCAGAATCAGGTCGGCTTGGAATTGCAGCGCGCTTATGACCCCGGCGTGTGTCACGTCCCAGTTGCGGTCTTGGAAGAGGGTGCTCCCTTCCTGCCACGCCATAGCGAAGAACGGCGGGATGAGGGGCGCTTGCAGCACACCCCAGATACGGGGTGTGGCCGCCGGGTTATTGAGCGACCGCGCCAGCGTCAGAAAGTCTTGCCAACTCCACTTGTCTTCCGGCAGGGGAGTATTCGACTGTGAAAAAAGCGCCGGATTGTACAGCAGTGTACAAACCGACGCCGCGAGCGGGAGGGCATGCAGCGTTCCACGATTAGCGCCGCTACTGAGAATGTGCGGCCAGTAGCTGTCGGTAGAGAAGTCAATGTCTTGTCGCGTATACTGCGTGAGCGCGCGCGTCACCCCCTGTTGCGCCAGCGTGGGCAGCGCGAACTGGTCCATCCAGACAAGGTCGGGCCTGGTGCCGGCGGCTACCAAGGCGGTGACGGCTTCGGAATACGTCTGTCCGCCGGTCGGGCGCAGCGTCACCGGAGTCACCATGTACTGCCCAGCGAAGGTCTGTTCCTTCAACACCTCTTCCATCTCATTGGTTTCGCTGCCCGAGGCATCGGGCATGAGAAGCGTGAGGATTGACGGTGCGTCGGGAGTTGCCGCTGACGTCCCGGCGGTCTCATCCGATTCAGAATCGTCCGATGCAAAAGGCCCGCAGGCGGCAACGACGGCAGGAACGAAGGAGGCGAGGAGAAGCAGATTGCGTCGCGTCACTGCGAACTCTCCTCGCATACGCCGGGGATTTCAATAGATACGAACAAACTACTACCACCCAAGACTGAGCGCGAGCACAAAGGGAACCACGCGCCCTCGGTCATGCACAACGCTGTGCCTTGCTCCGGCCCTTCTCTGCACCAATTCACGAGCGCTGCGCCTGAAACTCAATACCACCTTCTAGGATGCTAGACAAAGCTGGGAATTTCCTGAGATTCTCGTGCGACATCACGAATATGTCCGCGCTATTTTCTGCAATACGTTAAGAATCTTGACAGACCGCGTCTCGTCTATGCGTGAAGTATACCTTGTTCGAACAAGAAAACCATCATGCGCGTAGCTCGGTTGGCCCCAGGCATTGCCATCAGACCTCGCGGGCGGCGATATCCTTGCGATAGTAGGCATTTTCAAATGTGATGCGCGCGATATTGTCGTAGGCACGCTGACGCGCCGCGGGCACGTTAGCGGCCTGTCCTACCGCTATGAGCACCCGCCCCCCGGCGGTGACGACCGTATCGTCTACGCGATCGGTGCCGGCATGAAAAAGCAACACGTCGTCATCGAGCGCATCCAGTCCCGCGATGGGGTAGCCGGTGGTGTAGGCACCGGGATAGCCGCCAGAGGCGGCCACCACGCCGCACGTGGCGGCGGGATCCCAGGTGACGTCTGCCTCGTCAAGGCGTCCGTCCACTGCCGCCTGAAAGACTGTGACGAGATCGGCCTGCAGGCGCGGCAAGATGAGTTGCGCTTCGGGGTCGCCGAGGCGCACGTTGAACTCCACGATGCGCGGGCCGTCGTTGGTCAGCATGAGTTGGCCGTAGAGCACACCGACGTATGGATGCCCTTCCTCTGCCATGAGCGTGACGGTGCGCTCCATGATTTCGTGGTGGATATAGTCCAAGGTCTCCGGGTCCACGAACGGGGCCGGCGAGTAGCCGCCCATGCCGCCGGTATTGGGCCCGGCATCACCATCGAATGCGCGCTTATAGTCACATGCCGTAGCGAGCGGTGTGATGTGCGTGCCGTCGGCAAAGGCGAAGACCGAAATCTCGGTGCCGCGCAGGCACTCCTCGATGACGATGCGGTCGCCGGACGCGCCAAACGCGCGGCTCTCCATGATGGTGTCCAGCGCCTGCAACGCTTCTTCACGCGAGGCGCAGACGAATACGCCTTTACCGGCGGTCAGGCCGTCGGGCTTAAGGACAATTGGCAACTGGGTCTGTTCCAGGTAGGCCGCCGCCGCACTGCGTTCATCGAAAACGGCAAATTCAGCCGTAGGCAGCCCGTGCCGCTGCAAGAAGTCCTTGGACCAGACCTTGCTCCACTCCAGCTTCGCCGCTGCCTGCGAGGGGCCAAAGGCTGCTTGCCCACAGGCTTGCAGGGCGTCCACCGCCCCGAGCGCCAGCGGATCGTCCTGGGCGACTACCGTGAGGTCTATGGCATTCCCCTGTACCCAAGCGACCAAGCCTTCAATATCTGTAGCTTGGATTGGTACGTTTTCTCCCAGCGCCGCCGTACCGGCATTGCCCGGCGCAACAAAGAGCGTCGGCTGGATTGGACTTTGCGCGCACTTCCACGCAATCGCGTGCTCGCGTCCGCCCCCGCCAATGATCAGGATTCGCATAACCTCTCACTCCAGCGTGAGCAGTCCTGCGCGAAAATCGATGACCAACCGCGTGTCTCGCAAGAAATCCAAGCCCAACACGCCATCTATCCTTGCGCTCGTGGGTAGCGTGTAGCAGAGAACACGCATGTTGGTTGCTTCTCTGCCTAGCGCCTTGATCGTATCGACGTTTAGCAAATGAACGGACATCGCGCCGCTGCCGGTAATGATGCGCACCCGTTCTTGCAGCGCAGATGGCTCGTACCCCAAAGACAATGCAACTTCCTGGCTAACTACCGTTCGCGTGGCGCCGGTGTCCAGCGCCAGACGGGCGGTTTCAGGACGATTGCCACGGTACAACCGAGCCGGAACGATGATCAGATGGCCGCGTGGATCGAACCGGAAGCTCATAGCAGGAATTCGACATCATCCGGAAAATCGCCAAAGTACCACACAGCGATATCACTGGGTGCGCGGCCCTGCGCTTGCAGCCGCCACAGCACCTCATAGACAGCGACCCGGTCCTCGTCGTGCGCGAGCACGGCGCCGCGAACTACCTCATTCATGGGGGTAAGTTCGGGCTCACCTATCAGCACCCATTCCCCATCGAACGCTGCTTCCATCTCCGCGTAGGTCATTACAGTTGCTTGCGTCTTCATAGCATTTTCGCTCCTGTGTCCTAGCCTAAATGGTAGCAGATAGCCCAGCGTCCAGGCACGATGATCAATCCGCCGCGGGGGTTGAAAAGGAAGGACATTCTACAAGAGAAAGTCAACGTCTGTCGGGCGTGCACCCATGTAGAG
>VXOZ01000325.1 GCA_009839775.1 Chloroflexota bacterium
TACTCGAAGATTGCCGGCGTAAAGACATAGCGGCCGACGATGGCCAAATTAGACGGCGCCTCGTCTGCCGGCGGTTTCTCTATGAGGCTGCGCAGGCGTTGTACGCCTGCCGCCACGTGCGTGCCTTCTACAATGCCGTAGCGATCAACGTGGGCGTGCGGCACGGGCATGACGGCTACGACCTCGCCTCCAAAGGTGTCGTGCACGTCGATGAGTTGCTTGATAGCCGGTGGGTCGCCGTCGATAACGTCGTCCGGCAAGAATACGGCGAACGGCTCGTCGCCGACGACGCTGCGCGCCGTGCGCACGGCATCACCGGTGCCGAGCGGCGCGTGCTGGCGCACGCCTATGACCGTTGCCATCTCCTTGAGCGCTTGCAGTTCCGCGAGTTCCTTGTGCTTCCCTCTCGCGGCAAGACTCTCTTCGAGACGGTACGCTGTGTCAAAGTAGTCTTCGACCGCCTGATTGCCGGTGGCGGTGACGAGGATGACCTGTTCGATGCCTGCCGCCACGGCCTCTTCTACCACGTACTGGATCGCCGGTTTGTCGGCAAGCGGCAGCATTACTTTGGGGATGGATTTCGCGGCGGGGAGGGTACGGGTGCCCAAACCGGCAACCAGGAATACTCCCTTGCGTACACTCATGGGACCCACCCTGCACAAAGAGGATTACTTCGAGACGAAAACTGTAGTAATGAGAGAGACACTTGACCGTCTGCGAGGCGAACCGACCAATGCATGCCCAACCTGTGAATGCGCTCTGGGATATATGGTATAGGTGAGGCGCACTCCCAAATGAAATGCGCGCACGAGCAGCGCTCATAGTAGACGGCCCTTTTTCACAGCGATTATACTTTTCACATGTGTCACGTGACAAGAGATGCGTTTGCGAATTGACCAGGCGATCATGTTTTGGTCTCAGTTTTCGCACTTGTCAACCTGAGTAACCAAAGCACTGCGGGTTTCGGGAAACGCTTACTGTGACCGTGTCAGAGTCGTCTACTTCTAGATTTTACCCGTTGATAGTGCCGGGCGGACCTGGTGGATACTGAACGCCTTTTCCTCGCTATTGCCTTGCCGGAGAACGTCCGGAGCTGCCTGGTAGAGAGAATGCGTGTCGTCAACGCGCGCGCTGTTAAGGTGCGGTGGGTACCCGCTAAAAACATCCACACTACGCTCAAGTTCTTTGGTGACACGCCAGCAGAGCAGAAAGCCGTTATCGAGAACACCATGGAACGCGTGGTAGCGAGAGTGCAGCCTTTTGACCTTGCGATTGCAGGCGTGAAGATCGTGCGCAGGGGCAGGAGGCCGCAGATGGTCTGGGCAACCGTGACAGACAGTGACGGCGAGTTGCGACGGCTGCACGGTAGGACTGAGCGGCTGCTCGAGCAGGGCGGTTTTTCACGTGAACGACGGCCGCTCTCGCCTCACATTACCCTCGCTCGCGTACGTGACGGTATTGCTCCCTGGGAGCAGCACATGCTTGAAGAATGGTCGCTGGCGCAGCGTGATCTGGCGCCAGTCCCATTCCGGGTTGAGGATGTCGTTCTCATGCGGAGTGAGTTGAAGCTGCGTGGGGCGGAGTATACCGTCTGCAGGCGCTTCAAACTGCAGGAGAAGTAAGGGGAATACTGACGCGCTGCTGCAATCGCATCCGATAGGCGTGCCGGCTGGTTCGAGGACGGCGACAACGCAAGAGTCTGTTACAGAAGAGGATATGGATAAGGTCTATGGCGGTTGTCTATCTCGGTCTTGGAAGTAATTGCGGAGACCGCTTAGCGTATCTGCGAACCGCGGTACGGCGGCTGCATGCAGAAATCACCATTACCCAGGTTTCTTCCGTCTACGAAACTGAACCCGTGGGTCACGTCGAGCAACCGTGGTTTCTCAATGCCGTTATCGAGGGATTTACGGAGTTGGACCCGGATGCTCTTTTGCAGTTCGCCCTGGGCATTGAGAAATCACTGGGCCGGGTGCGGTCGTTTCCCAACGCGCCGCGCACGATAGACATCGACATTCTGCTCTATGGGGAATTGAAGATCGCGTCACCGACTCTCACCGTGCCGCATCCACGCCTTACCGCACGCGGCTTCACGCTCTGTCCCTTGACTGAGATTGCGCCCCACTTGGAACATCCGGTTACGGGCGAGTCCATGGAGAGCATCCTCGCAGCGGCGGTCGGACTAGAGGAGACCCGCCACTTCGCTGACCAGAATTGGTATGCCGAAGCGGCGCCGGAGATGCTTTCCTGAGGCTCGGCATAGCGTGATGTCAGAGTGGCCCTGCGTAGCACACACGCACAGGTGCAACGAACGATAGCCGGGCACCGGCACGAAGCATCAATCGACGAGAGCAGCGCCCTTCACTTAGGCGTCTTTCCTCTCCAGTAACTCAATCTCGTACCCGTCCGGATCGTCGATGAACGCCATCTTTCTGCCGTCGGCGAAAATCTCGCGCCAGCCGTCGGGCCAGATTTCAATCCCCTTCTCTTCCAGTTCGCCGCAGAATGCGATGAGATCGGGTACGCCAATAGCGAGATGCATGAGGTCCTCGGGAACGTTGAGGTCGTAGTCGTCCGAGTAGGTGAGTTCAAGCGTATGCAGATTGCCCGGTAGTTCCAGGTGGGCAATCTGGTTGCCGTCAGGCGAGCGCTCACTCCGGCTGATCACCTTGAAGCCGAGGTGTTCGCAATAGAAGTTGATCGAGTTGTCCAAGTCGCTTACGCGCACGCGGGTATGCAAGAAAACCGCCATGATTTGCTCCCAACTAGTAGTCCTACCTCAGTTTTAACCAGTATACAGATCGCCTTGACAGAGATTAACTTTCGCTGCGAACCTCCTCATTATCTTTATCCGAGAACTCCTCGCTCGCGAGATCGAGGGGCGGAACATGCACGAGCAAGAGCCTGGCAGGCTGGTCCTCCGCGTTGCAATAGCTGAACCACTCGCCCCGGGGTACATGAAGGACGTCCATAGCCTCCAGCTCGAACTCTTGGTCATTTACAACGAATGCAATACGTCCTTCAATGCAAACGTAGAGCTTATCGCTCCGGCTCGAGCGGGCGGTCCGGTGCGCCGCCCCGGATGGAACGTCGATTGCGGCAATTGAGGCTGATTGCAGTGCTTCAGGCGTGAGTTCCCGGATTTCCAACCCTTCAAAGTCGAACGGTACAATTCTATCAAACTTCACGCGCGTGATGACGAACTTCTCCCATGAGTTGTCTGCATAGGGCGGGTAACACGCTGTCTTCACGCCTGCCTTCGACGGGCCCCTGCACTTGCGGAAACCGATCCTGCTAGCATTCTCGTTCCGTTTCTGAGCATCGCCCTCCGCAGGAACGCACTTTTTTATCCTGCTATTCTTTCGCGCCTGCGTCGATCAAAATACTTACGACTTCAGGC
>VXOZ01000465.1 GCA_009839775.1 Chloroflexota bacterium
TTTGCCACCTCATCGCAGCGCTCGTTTTCCGGGATGCCGAGATGTCCCGTCACCCATTTGAAGGTCACGCGATGGGTAGCGGCCAGATCAAGCAGCCGCTCCCAAAGATCCGGATTGAGGGCCTGACCACGCTTGCCGCGCTGCCACCCCTGCGCCCGCCACTGTTTCGCCCACCCCTTCTTCATCGCGTTCACGACGTACTCAGAATCGCTGTGCAGAACCACCTCGCACGGTTCATTGAGAGCTTCCAAAGCGCGGATGGCGGCCAGGATTTCCATGCGGTTATTCGTCGTCCTGCGATACCCGCCCGAAATCTCTTTGCGATGCCGCCCGAACAAGATCACAGCACCGTAGCCGCCAGGGCCCGGATTCCCTATGCACGCGCCGTCGGTGTAGATCGTGACATGTTTCATAGAGTTATCTTGTTGCCCAATGCCTGCCGGCGAGGTCCAGCTTGATCACGCGAGTCTCCGCGAATTCTGAGAACCTCACTCCAAGAGCAAAACAAAAGGAGCATCCCGCTTCCCTGCACTACCAGGAAGAGCAGAATGCCCCTCGCAATCCGATATTGACCTACTAGCCTTGGTGAGAGCCAACACGGGCTCTCGCTTAGCCGCCGCCTCAGCCGGCGGTATCCACGCCGCTTATCTTGAAGCCACGGCGCGCGCCCTCGTTCACGTATTCCACCGACGCGCCGTCCAGCGCGGCAAACGCCTGCGGGTCCATCACCACGCCGACACCGGCAGAGTCCACCACCTGGTCGTTGTCCTCCACCTCCTGATCGAACCCCATGCCGAAGTTCACCTTGCCGCAGCCGCACTCGCTCTGCACGAAGATGCGCAGCTTGGCATCCGCCAGGTCATTATCCGTCATCAGCCGCTGCAACTCAGCCGCCGCCGCATTCGTTACCGTAATCACGTTGTTGCTCTCTTTCTGAAAGTCAATCGAGATGCGCTACTGCGGCATTGACCGCCATTCAACTGTTAGCCAACTGCCCTTCCTCCCACATTATACACCAAGCCAAAGAAGCAGGTGTGATGACTAGCTCTCGCGGTTGCACCCTGACCTGCATCAGTGCGTCGTAGTCGACTTGCTAGACAGTGTAGGCTTGTTACATGGTATTTCATTCTATTTTTACAGAGTATGTTTCATTCATAACAGCTCTTACTACACACGGGCCCTTGACACTGGGGCATGCATCTGTTATTATAGGAAACGCCTAGATAACAGAAGGAGTATGCCATGAGTCTAGACACGTTGTTACGCGCAGAAAAAACACGGCTTGAGGAGGAAAAGCAAGGTCTCCAAGAGGAAATCGCAGCAGCTAAGGAACGTCTACAGGAAATTCAATCTCGCCTGCATCATGTTGAAGGATTACTTGGAACCACCGATACCAATGAAACGGTCTTTCCACAAATCCCGAGTATGAACGGTCGTAGCTTGACCGACATTGCGGAAGAGATATTGGCTGAACGCAGCCGAGAGCCGATGCACTACAAAGATCTTGCTCATGAGGTGCAAACTCGCGGTGGCACCTTCTCCGGTGAAAACGTGGCAGCGCTACTAAATGCGCGCCTTGTCAACGACGAGCGGTTTGTCCGCCCGGTAAGAAAGGGCTTCTATGCTCTGCGGAGAGACTACCCGAATGCCAAGAACGTCGGAGCGCGCAAGCGCAGACGTAACTCAGATTAATGTAGACCTAGGACTGAATGGGAAGGCAGGTAAATGGCGATAGACTTTGTGCCCACAGCCACAGACATGGTGCAGGGCGTTCGGAATATTATTGATGGCTATGGCATGGGTCCGTTGCGGGCACTTGCCCAGGAACCAGTGCAAAACTCGAAAGACGCGAAGTGCCAGAGCCAAGTACGTGTGGAGTATCAGCTACACAAACGGTCTTTAGGAGACGGAAAGGAATGTTTTCTCCTGACGGTAACCGACCGCGGGACTACCGGTCTTCAAGGCACGATACTTTCGAAAGAGGACCGTGAAAATCGGGGACTGGATTTGGGCACAGGGGAGAACTGGGCAGCTTTCGAAGGGCAAGGCTTTACAAGAAAGGACCAAAGTGACTCCCTTGGTTCTCGTGGTCAGGGCAAGTCTGCGTTTCTCTACCATTCAAGACCGATTAACTCCGATGGAAACCCCGTAAACCGTTATCTTATGCTTTACGACACGCTCCTTACCAACGGCGAATACCGTCTCGGCGTTCGTTACGCCACTCCTGCAGACATGGTGAAGGAGCCACCTCTTCTCGGTGATGCCGCGAGAGAAACGCTCTCCAGTGCATACCACACAGGCGACGGAACTGTGGTTCCGTTGAGACTTAAGCCTTTAGAAGAACCTGGCACACGCGTCATAGTTCCATTCCTCTCAGAAGAGGCTCTACTCGCAGGACGGAACGGGGAACTACACCACTGGCTCCAAAGGTGCTGGTGGAGGGCGATTCAGATTGGGGATCTGGACGTTAGAGTGACTGACGAGAGAGGACGGTCAAAGACGATACAACCTCCGGTGTGGTGGCAAGGCGAGCCCTGGGAGAACGGAGACAAACGGATAGCGATAAGCGAGTACGTTCCAATCGATGAGGGTCTAAAGATCAAGCGCATCGTTCTGTCCTATGACGAAGACCTAAAAGCGGATGAGATTGACGATTACGGCACTCAATATAGCGGTATCCAACTCCTGCGCGGACAGCAATGGATTGAGACCCTTGACGTGCGGGATTTCATTCCTCCAGAACGTCTGTCAGGTTTTAGAGGATTCGCAGAATTTGAGAAACAACTCGAGCGTGAATTGAAGAAAACAGAGAAGCCGCAGCATGAGAGCTTTAACGGCCAATACGCTGTGGTCAAGAACATCCGAAACGCGATTAGAGACGCAGTCAAACAGTTCGCCGAGGAGAGAGGGTGGCTAATCTCGACTGAGACACAAGATGCACCAGAACGAGTACAAGAATTCGTCACGGAGTTTCTCAGCTTCTTCGCCGCCGACGCCGGGACAACGCGGCGGGGACGCGGGGGCGGAAGCGTGGACCAGGACAGGGAGCACCTCAACTGGCAGTGCGAACTATTGCTCGAGTTCCCTACGGCGAAGTCTTCGCGGGTGAACTGGGGAGAGTCCATCACCAACGTTGGTGTCACTGTGGAATGTGAGCCTCTTCAGTCCACAAAGCACGTAGACGTTTCCCTGGAGTTCAGCCACGAGAGCGAAATGAAGCCGGTGACGGTCAAGCACCAAAAAAACGTTGCCCTTCTTGCGGGTGGCGAGATAGCCCCATTTGGGGACTTCCAGGTGGTATCAGGGCACGCTGGGAAGGGGAAGATTCGCCTGGCCAAGAAAGGCGAATGGACGCTGCGCGCCTCAGTTCGCTATAGGGG
>VXOZ01000477.1 GCA_009839775.1 Chloroflexota bacterium
CACCCCCACCCGTCGTTCACCCCCGACGGCCGCGGCGTAGTCTACACGTCCGATATCAGCGGCCACGCGCAGGTGTACCTGGCGTTCGTTTCAGCCTGAGGTAACGCGCTTTAAATGCAGGAAGGTAACCGTGGACTTCTCGCGCGGCTACCTTTCCTCTGGTTCACTCTTCTGATATCTAGGATCCGAACGACGCAAGCAAGATACCGATTACTACTACCTGCAAACCCGCGGCCGCGAATACCATCGCGCCAAGCCGTAGGGTTAGGTCGTGGCGCAACCGCAATTCCAGTTCCCGCAGATCGGCTTTGGTTGCCAGTGAGTCACTGCCATCGCGAGCTTGGTTTATCAGGGCCTGGGCGTCGGTAAAGCCTGCTTCCTTAAACGCAGTATATGCCTTATGGGTATCAAATACCGCCATCGTTTCGATCCCTGCTATCCGGGACACGGCAGTTGCCTACGGTCATTCTAGCACACGCCGCGCCCCGTGCCGTGCAGGGCAAGACAACCTGGTCTGCTGATTCGTCCACACAGTTTGAGCCTGACTTCTGTACCAAAATCAACTGCATTGCTCCCTTTAAAATTGCTCATCCTAAGCCCCACTCACCCTTTCGTCCAAGTCTGTCGAAGCGCGAGCGGGCGAGGAGTTTCGCAGGTGGCCCCTTCGCAGCGTTCTGCTGCCGTCCGCTGGTCAAACATTGGCTACCATATCGCTTCGCGATACACCGCTTCTGAAGCCCAGCGGGTTCTCTCGCGAAGGAGTGACAAGACCCTTCTCTCCCCGTGACAAAGGCCAGAATAAGACCTGTTCTCATCCCGTCTTTGCCTCGCTCCGCGAGAGAGGAAGGACCCTTCAGCAACCCCACTTGCACTGCCCCTGGTGTTTGTCCACAATGAGAGCAACGATTTTCTTGTCATGCCCCGTAAGAGTCCCCAGCGACTGAAGGAGAAGTATCCCATGCAGACCGTAGAGCAAGAGCAACTTGCCATCGAGGGCGGCCCCAGGACTGTCAACTATAAGTTTCCGACCAACAGCGACATCAGCGGCCGCATGTTCGGCGATGAAGAGATCGCGGAACTGACGGACGTCATCCGCTCCGGCAATTTGAACGTCCTTGGCGGCCCCAAGGTCACCCAGTTCGAGGAAGAGTGGAAGAAGACTTTCGGGGTCAAGCACGCCGTCACCAGCACCTCCGGCACCGCCGCTTTGCACGTGGGCGTGCTGGCCGTGGGCCCCAATCCGGGCGATGAGATTATCGTCGCGCCCATCACGGACATCGGCAGCATCATCGCCATTCTCTACCAGCTTGCCGTGCCGGTCTTTGCCGACGTAGACCCGATTTCCGGCATCATCACCGCCGAGACCATTGAGCCCTGCATCACCGAGCGCACCGTTGCCATAATGGTCGTGCACCTGCAGGGCAACGCGGCAGTTATGGACCCCATCGTGGAATTGGCCCGCAAGCACAACCTGCTCGTGATCGAGGACTGCTCGCAGGCGCACATGGCGGCGTACAATGGCCGCTACGCCGGCACCATCGGCGACATCGGCTGTTACTCCTTCCAGCAGAGCAAGCACATGACCACCGGCGACGGCGGCATGACCGTAACCAACAACGATTACCTGGGCGAGCGCATCATGCTGGCCCACAACAAGGGCCGCGGCCGCAGCGGCCGCGAGAACCAGCCGCCCTTTCTGGCGCCCAACTACCGTATGACGGAACTGCAGGGCGCCGTCGCGCTCGCGCAATTGCGCAAGCTGCCTACCATCACGGGACTACGCACCAAGTGGGGCAATTTGCTGAGCGATCTCGTCGAGGACGTGCCCGGCATCATTCCGCCGCGCGCGCCCACGCCGGAAAGCACCCACGTCTTTTGGAATTGGTGCCCGCTCGCCAAGCTGGAAGAGCTTACGGTGAGTTTGGACGAGTTGTCGCAGGCCTTCGCCCACGAGGGCGTCGGCTTTGGCGCAGGCTATACCCGTACGCCCATCTATGAGTACGACGTGCTGAAGAACCGCCGCTTCTTTGGTGAATCGGCGTATCCGCTCCTGGATCCCGCCAACGGCCGCGACGTACGCTACTACACGGGTATGTGCCCGAACGCCGAGGGTATCCTGAAGCGCATGCTCGTGCGGCACATCAACGAGAAGTGCACCGAGGAAATGATCCACGACATGGCGAAGGCCATCCGCAAGGTGTTCACGCACTACGCGAAGTAAGGCCGTGCCCCGCGCGCTCAAACCGCCAAGTCCGGTTGAGACCCGCGCGTTGGGACCCGCGCATTGCATAGTCAGATTCCGCTTTATCCCCTCTCCCCGTGGGAGAGGGTTAGGGTGAGGGAGACACGTGAAAATCTACATCTTTGCCGATCAAGAGGGCGTAGCCGGTGTCTTCAACCGGCGCGAAGGCTACCTGAACGCCAGCGAATACGCCACCATGGAACTGGCGGCGATCTGCGAGGCGCTCCTGGACAACGGCGTCAGCGAGATTGTCCTGAATACCATCCACATCATGGAGTACCACAAGCTGCCAAAGCCGGTGCAGATCATTCACGGCCTGCCCCGGCACGACATCTTTACGGAACTGCTCGATGAGAGCTTCGACGCCGGTATGCTCGTCGGGTTCCATGAGATGGCGGGCAACCGCGAAAAGGGCTGCTGGCGGCACTCTATTTTGCCTCACCCCATTACGCGGGCCTATAGCGCGGTGGAGGGCATCTGGCTGAACGACCTCCTCGTCGGCGAGATTGGCATCTTCGTGGCATTCGCGGGCATTCACAACGTGCCGGCGGTGCTCAATACCGGCGACTACTGGGCCTGCCTGGAAGCGGAAGACCTGGTGCCCGGCATCGAGACGGTGGCCGTGAAGAAGGGCACCAGCCACTTCAGCGCTATCTCCATGACGCCCCAAGCCGCGGCAGAGGCAGCGGCGGAAGGCGCGGTGCGGGCGCTGGGCAAGATCGGCGTGGTCAAGCCCCTTAAGCTGGAGGGCCCGGTGACGCTCAAGGTCAAGTACACGTTTGCCGAGCGCGCTACCGACGCCATGAGCACGGTGGCCGGCGCCTTTCGCATCGACGAACACACCGTCGCCGCCACGTACCCGAGCATCGCGGCCGTGCGCGATAACCTGGGCAACCTGCGCGCGCCGGAGATGGAAATCTACGCAAAAGACTCCGGCTTCAGCCAGACCACCGGCTTCTTCACCCGCACCGGCGGCGAACCGTACGAGAGTGAGCCGACCTACCCGCCGCCGTCAAGGTAAAGTCCATCCGTCATCTGTATGTTGAAGAAGGCGTGCAAATAAGCGAATGTGAGCAGTAGGGGGGGGTAGAGGGACGCCCCCAAACCCAAATACAACACATATTATATATTT
>VXOZ01000355.1 GCA_009839775.1 Chloroflexota bacterium
GGGGTATATGTGTCGAGGTTACTCTGTGGGGAGACCAAGGTTCGGGTTTGTTCGATGGGGCTCGTTCTAGTGCCCACCATCATGATGAACTTGCAGGTGCGGTGCGTCAAGGAAACGGGATCGCCTCAAACCGGCGCCGACACCAGCCGCGCTGCTCTGGTGTTCTGCCACGGCGCTGGGTACTATGAGGAGCGTGACATGATGGTGAAGCAGTTTGTAGTTGGTCGCGTGAATGGCACGTAGCGCGGGGTGCGGTGCCCCGCCAGCAAGCACAGTGTGGAGAAGTACATGAGAGCGCACATTGCGGTTTTGCCCGGCGACGGGATTGGTGTAGAAGTAGTGCCTTGGGGTACGCGCGTGCTCCAGCACGTGGCGGATGCGTATGGGCACACGTTTCGGGTATCTGAAGGGAGCATCGGCGGCAACGCCATCGATGCCACCGGCTCGCCCTTGCCGGACGCCTCGCTTGCCCTCTGCAAGCAAGCCGACGCCACCCTCGTCGGCGCGGTGGGCGGCCCCAAGTGGGACGTCGGGCCGCCGGAAGCGCGACCGGAATACGGCCTGCTGCGCCTGCGCAAGGAGTTGCGGCTCTATGCCAACCTGCGCCCGGTGAGGGCGATTGACGCGCTGGTGGAGTCCTCGCCGCTCCGGCGCGAGATCGTGGAAGTCACCGACATGCAGCTCCTGCGCGAACTCGCCGGCGGGCAGTATTTAGGCAGCCCGCGCGGGCGCAGCGCCAACAAGCAGGGCATTCGGGTGAAAGATACGCTCACCTACACGAGCGGCGAGATGGAGCGCATCATCCGCTTGGGCTTTGACCTCGCCCGCCAACGCCGCAAGCAACTGGCGTCGGTGGATAAAGCGAACGTGCTGGCAAGCAGCGGCTTATGGCGTGAGATCGCGGAGCAGATAGCTGAGGAGTATCCCGACGTAACGGTCGAACACATCCTAGTTGATGCCTGCGCCATGCACCTCGTCAACGATCCCCGCCGGTTCGACGTGCTGGTAACCGAAAACATGTTTGGGGACATCCTCTCGGATGAAGCGTCGGTGCTGGCAGGCAGCCTGGGCATGCTGCCGAGCGCCAGCCTGGGCCGCGGGCGCCGCGGCCTCTACGAGCCGGTGCACGGTACCGCCCCCGATATCGTCGGCCAGGACAAGGCGAATCCCCTGGCGGCGATCCTCTCCGTAGCCATGCTGCTGCGCCACTCTCTGGGCCTGGAGCAGGAGGCCGCGGCAGTGGAGAGTGCCGTGGAAGACGTGCTGGCAGCGGGCTACCGCACGCCCGACTTGGCCCGCGGCGCGTCCGGCGAGCGCACGGTCGGCACGGAAGCGATGGGAGCGGCAGTGCTCGAGCGGATTGGGTAGGGAAGTATTCACGCTTGCCCCTCCAGTCCGTCGCTCCGGCGGAAGCCGGAGTCTAGGGTGCGCAAGGTAGAAGAGAAGATGGATTCCCGCGAAAGCGGGAATGACGGATCGTGTAACCCACCCCGTATCCCGTATGGAATCGGCTTCTCACTGGCCGGTATGGTGTACTTGGTGCGACGGGCCACACAAGATTTGCGGAAAGGATTGCATACCCATGGATCTTGGCCTAACAGGAAAAGTAGCTGTCGTCACCGGCGGCAGTAGGGGTATTGGCCGGGCGACGGCGCTCACGTTCGCGGAGGAAGGGGCGGACGTTGCCATCTGCGCCCGCGGCAGTGAGACCTTGGAAAAAACGCTGGCGGAGATCCGTGCCTGCGGCGTCAACGCGTTCGGCATGGCCGTGGATGTGACTCAACGTACGGTGGTGGAGTCGTTTATCGAGGCGAGCGCCGACGCTCTGGGCGGCATTGACATCCTCATCAATAACGTCGGCGGCTCGGTCGGCAAGGGCCTGATGGGCTCCACCGATGAAGAGTGGTTCGACACCTTCGACCTGAACCTCTTTCACGCGGTGCGCACGTCCCGTGCCGCCGTGCCGCACATGCGCAAACGACAACGCGGCTCTATCGTCATCATATCGTCCATATCGGGACTGAAACCGGCGCCGGGCAGCCAGTACGGCGCGGCGAAAGCGGCAGAGGTCTTTGTGAGCGGCGCGTTGGCCATGGAACTGGGGCCGGACAACATCCGCGTGAATACGGTCAGTCCCGGCTCGATACTGTTTCCCGGCGGCGGTTGGGCGCAGCGTCAGCATGAAGACCCTGAGGGCTTCGGAAAGTTTGCGGTCGAGGAGTATCCATTGGGCCGCTTGGGCACCGCCGAGGAAGTGGCGCGCGCAGTCGTATTCGTCGCGTCTCCCGCCGGAAGCTGGATCAACGGCACGAATATCTCGGTGGATGGCGCCCAACAGCAACCCGGCATGTTCGACAAAGGCCCCGTGTGGCGGTAAAGTCGTTGCGAAATTCCGTAGGGGCACGATATATCGTGTCCCTACAACCAATTGCCAGAGCGGGAATCCATCTTTTCTGCGTTTCGCTGTGCTTCAGGCATCGGACGCAGGTTACAAACCTGCGCTACCGGCGGAGTGACGGGTGGAGTGTCCGGTTAGCGACGGAGGGGGTGGCCGCAGGGCGAAGTGGTGCGGGCAGAGCGAACCCTTACACCTCTGGCTGCACCTCATTGATCAGTCCCACCAGGCCGTAAAGCGCCACGATGTAGCCGTACCAGCCGAAGCCCTGCACCACGCCGCGGGCCGCCGCGGAGATGATGGAGTGGCCGCGCCAGGCCTCCCGGGCGTACAGGTTGGAAAGGTGCACCTCGATCACGGGAAAGGGCATGGCCTTCAGGGCATCGAAGAGCGACGGGCTGTACTGCGTGAGACCGGCCGGATTCAGCAAAGCGCCTTGGGCGTTGTCGATGTTCTCGTGCAGGAAGTCGAGCACCGCGCCTTCGTGGTTGGACTGAAAGCAGATGCAGTCGAAGCCAAGCCTTTCGGCTTCTTTCGTCACCTGTTCATGAATTTGCCTCAGCGTCACCGTGCCGTAGATTTCCGGCTGGCGGCGGCCGAAGAGGTTTAGGTTGGGCCCGCCAACTACGAGAATTCGTCTCGGTGGGCTGGTTTCTGCCATTGCTATGCTCCGATCTTTAGTGTGCTCACTATGACTTATTGTGAAGCTTGTCATGACGCACAACCGCTCACTGCTGTCCACAACGGAGAATGCGACCGGCTGTGTAACACAACTACAAAACATCTTACGCCAAACTGACTGTAGCTGCTCCTGGGGTCGCTCCCGCAACAAATGATCGTCCCGCGGGATGTTCAGGAAGTAGGGGCACGATATATCGTGCCCCTACGCCTCGGGCGTGTCGGAGGCGTAATCAACCCTCACCCCGGCCCTTATATCTTGAGAAAGGGAGGTAAAGTAGGGGCAGGCGTG
>VXOZ01000185.1 GCA_009839775.1 Chloroflexota bacterium
CTTTGAATCGGGCATACGTGAGCTTTCGCGAGTGCTTGCCGTGCGCGGCCAGATACTGCCTTCGACCCTTGAAAGTGTCAAGCTTTGCGCCGAGCTTGAGGACGGTCGTACTATTTCTGGTGAATCTGTGGTTGGGACAGCAGACTCAGCCATTACGCGCGTCTATCTCGATCGACAGCATCCCATGGCTTTCAGCGAAGCGAGTCAAGCAATCCTGGAAGCAGACTACATCATTCTCGCCCCCGGCAGCCTCTATACCAGCCTCCTCCCCAACCTGCTGGTACCGGAGATTTCCCAAGCTGTTGCAGAGTCTAAAGCCCTCAAGCTCTACGTCTGCAACGTGGCCACCGAGCCTGGGGAAACGACACACTACGGCGTGGAAGAGCACCTCGCCGCGCTCAAGCAGCACGCGCCATCGGGTGTGTGCAACCTTGTGTTGGCGAACGATCAAACGTCCGTGCAATCGGCCAATGGTTCCTACGAGCTTGTGGAACTGCAAGCGAAAAAGCGGGAAATTGATGGGCTTCCCGTCATAACCGCCGACGTGATCGACGTAGAGATTCCCTATCAGCATAGTGCGCCCAAGCTCGCCCAAGCCGTAATGCACGTGTATAGTGACTATGGAGCATCCAAACGAGACCGCAGACGCACTGAATCAGAAGTGCTGAAGGTGTCGTGATGGATTGGCGTGTTTCACGCCCTCATGATACGTATTCCAAGATGTGGAGAGAGGTACAAGAGACGTATGGGACGAGTGGCAGTCAATGGCTTTGGCCGAATCGGTAGATTGGCGCTGCGGGCAATTTTGGAGCGGGCGCCGGACGTAGACCCGGTTGCAGTGAACGATCTTGCGAGCGCGGAAACCAACGCGCATCTGTTCAAGTACGACAGCAATTACGGCCGCTTCAACGGTGAGGTTGCGGTAAGCGACGGCGCCCTCACAATTGACGGACGACACCTCCAGACGCTCTCCCAGCGTGACTGGACTGCGCTACCGTGGCAAGACCTGGACATAGACGTTGTGATCGAGGCAACCGGTGTCGGTACCGACCGGGCGTCCGCAGAGAAACACCTTGCGGCGGGTGCGAAGAAAGTGATCATCTCGGCGCCGGCCAAGGAAGAGGACGTAACCTTGGTGTTGGGCGTAAATGATGAAACATATGACCCGGCTGAACACCATATTGTTTCGAATGCTTCTTGCACGACGAACTGCCTCGCGCCTGTTGTAAAGGTCCTGCACGATGCCTTTACTGTAAGGCAGGGACTGATGAACACGATCCACTCGTATACCAATGACCAACGAATCCTCGACCTTGACCAAAGCGACCTGCGCCGGGCTCGTGCAGCCGCGCTCAATATCATCCCCACGACCACTGGAGCGGCCAAGGCCGTGGTGCAGGTGATTCCCGATTTAGAAGGCAGACTCGATGGGTTCGCCCTGCGCGTGCCGACGCCCACCGTCTCCGTGGTTGACTTTACGTGCGAGGTAGCCGAGGACGTGACGGTCGAAGCCGTGAACGACGCTTTCGAGGCGGCTGCGCAGGGGCGCTTGAACGGCATTCTCGGCTGCTCCGGCGAAGAACTGGTTAGCATGGACTTCAAGGGCGATACGCGGAGTTCGATTGTAGACCTGCCGTCAACGCAAGTCTCCGGTAAGCTCGTAAAAGTGCTCTCCTGGTACGACAACGAGTGGGGGTATGCTTGCCGCATTGCCGACTTGACGGCCCGCGTCGCACAGACAATCCCCCAAGAGGCGACTGTCTAGTACCCTTTCAACGTAGCCTTGCTGTGATGTTTCCCCTCACCCTAACCCTCTCCCTCTGGGAGAGGGAACCGGAACCGCTTTATGATCACTTGGTTCTGCGTACTGCACCCTCTCCTGGGGCAAGAGAACCGGAGCCGCTCCGCGTTCACTTGACTCACCATTCTGCGCACTCTATAAAATCATGTCCTGGTACCGCAGTCGCCTTCTCGTCCTCCAGCGTCTTATGAAAGAATACTTAGCTGCGCGTGTTCCGGAGCGCCTTTCCCTCCTCATCGCGAGGGTAGTGACCGCACTTCGTTGCACGTACCCTGAAGAAAAAGAGACGGCGTACTCACTTGAGTTGAGGATGAGTGGTAGGGTTGAATACGCTGTTCGGCGGGAAGTGATCCTGGACGATTTGTCGAAAACGGTACTGTATCAACTGGAGAACATTGGAAGCTCGCTCGAACCACATCGTACTATTGGGAAGAGTCGCTCCGCTTCCAAGCGAAAGCCGCGATGAAGCAGACCGTTAGAGACATTGACGTAGGGAACAAGCGCGTACTGGTACGCGTTGATTTTAACGTGCCCTTGGCCCACGGCAAGGTTGCCGATGATGCGCGGCTCCAGGCTACGGTGCCGACCATAGAGCTCTTGCGGCAGCAAAAAGCCAAGGTTATCCTCATCTCCCATCTCGGCCGGCCCAAGGGAACGGTCAAGGAGTCACTGCGGTTGACCCCCGTTGCGGCGCGCTTGTCAGAGCTGCTTGAACTGCCGGTGCATACAGCTCCCGATAGCATTGGGCCAGCAGCGGCTTCCGCTGTACACGCCTTGCAACCCGGTGACGTGCTCCTCCTGGAAAATGTGCGCTTCCACCCGGAGGAGGAACAGAACGATCCGGACTTTGCGCGTCACCTGGCGTCGCTCGCCGCTGTCTTCGTGAACGACGCGTTCGGCGCGGCCCACCGCGCCCATGCGTCAACGCACGGCATAACCGCGTACCTGCCAAGTGTCGCCGGTTTGCTTATGGAAAAGGAGATCGCCACGCTCTCTCAATTGCTGCACGCTCCAGAAGAGCCGTTTGTCGCCCTGATCGGCGGCGCCAAGATTTCGACGAAGATCGGCGTTCTTACGCATCTCTTGAAGCAGGTCGACGTCTTTGTGCTCGGGGGTGGGATTGCGAATACATTGTTGAAAGCCCAAGGGATCGCGGTAGGCGAGAGCCTCGTGGAGGACGGATTACTCTCGGTAGCTGCGGAGTTCATGGCACAAGCGGAAGAGGCCAATGTAGCGGTAGTGCTGCCGAGAGACGCAGTGGTTGGCACTGTGGGCGATGCCGCTACCGCGGGGAGAGTGGTTGGGATCGACGCCATCCCTGTGGACACGATGATTGGCGATATTGGGCCGGCGACCGTTAAAGACGTAAAGGCGGTCCTGGCGTCAGCAGGTACCGTGCTCTGGAACGGTCCGCTCGGACTCTTCGAAGAAGAGCGATTCGCTGGCAGTACGCGTGCCATTGCGCAGGCCCTCGCGGACTGCGCGGCAACGACCATCGTCGGCGGGGGTGAGACTGTCGCCGCGGTCGAGCTTTATGGTGCTGCAGACGATATAAGCC
>VXOZ01000170.1 GCA_009839775.1 Chloroflexota bacterium
CTACATTCTTGAAGAGCCGGAGAATAATGAGGAGTGCTGGGCGGATGGCAATGCCTGCGCCTATCCTCTGGCTGAAGTTGTGATAGCCGTTAACACTGAACTCAAGGATGCCGCTCCCGACGTGGTCGAGTTGCTCGGCAAGTGGGACTGGAACTTCAGCAATCAACGCCAGGCCGAAACCTACTTCTCGGAGACTGGCGCTGAGTATGCCGATGTTGCCATTCATTGGCTGAAGAATAACGATGCTTGGCGCGAGTGGGTGACCGCCGACGCTGCTGAGAAGATCGCTGCTGCCCTCGCAGCCGAATAGTAGACAAAGTAGGCTTGTTCTGTCCGCAAGGGCTTTGCCTGCGGCGGAGAGAGTAAATGAAAGAGAGGTGCACCGTAAGTGCACCTCTCTTTTCAATCTCACCACCGCGCGCAATTCAACGAGAATTCCGGCCGCAACGGCACGAGTTGAAGACGCGAATCGATCTCACCACGCCACCCTCACCAGCGGCGAATGGGCTTCTCGCTATCGAGCAGGTGCTGGAGCAGCATTTCCTTGTGCTGGCGCACGAGGTCTTGTGAACCTGGGTCGCGAGCGAGATTGCGCATCTCGAGCGGATCTTCCTGCATGTCGTAAAGCTCCTGGCCGTCCTCGGTATTCCAGAAGGCGTACTTGTAGCGGTTCGTAGTGATGGACTTGCCGCGCCGCACCTGGTTGTTGTCTTCAAATTCGCAGAGCGCGAAGCCCGGCGCGACTTCAGCGCCTTCCACCACGGGCTTGAGGCTGGTCGCTTGCATCTCTTTGGGAATCTCGACGCCGGCGTACTCGAGGATGGTCGGCGCGACCTGGAAGGTGCCGATCACGCCGTCCACATGGGGCACGCGGGGCATGTCGCTTGGCGGCACCACGATGAATGGCACTCGGGCGGATCCTTCCCAGAACGTGCCCTTGCCACCCCGCGACCAATCGCCCATGTGGTCGCCGTGGTCGCTGGTGAAGATGATGAGCGTGTTGTCCGCCTTGCCGCATTTGGCGAGCGTCTGGAAAAGGCGCTCCATCATGTCGTCGATGTAGGTGCAGAGGCCCCAGTAATATGCCGTCACGCGCCGGATCAAGCTGTCATCCGGCTCCTTGGCAAAGCGACCGCCGCCATTTTGCAGGTGCTTGGGTTTGTCGCTGTCGTCCGCCAGATACGTCGGCGAAATGTCCACGTAGTCATACGGGTACATGGTGTCGTAGGGCTTGGGCGGATCGAACGGGCCGTGGGGCCCGCAGATGCCGCACCACGCAAAGAAGGGCCGGTCGTGGTCACGGGCGACGAACTCGCGGGTGTTCTCCGTGATCCAGGTGTCGATGTACTCCTCCAACGGCAGCACGTTGGAGATTGCGGTCATGTACTTGCGGTACTCGGGTTCCCGGCGTTGCTCGTAGATGAGCTCGTAGCCGCCGGGATGCACCGAGTCCAGCCAGCGGGCGTAGACCGGACCTAAAGGGCCGGGACCGAGCGGCGAGCCGTACGATTGCGTCCAGCGGGCGCCTTTGCCGCCGGTGAGTTGGGTCTCGTGATAGCCCTTGGGCGGCATCATGTGGATCTTGCCGAAGGCGGCGGTCACGTAGCCCGCGTCCTGCAGGTGCTCCATGAAGGTTTTTTCCCACGGGGGTAGACCGGGGGTGCTGTCGACGGCGGCTTCCATGTAGCTTACGCCGTGTTGACGCGTGTAGCGCCCGGTTTGCAGACACGCGCGAGCGGGAATGCACACCGGGTTCTGATTATAGGCCTTGGCAAAAAGCGTGCCCTTCTCCGCCAGGGCATCCAGGGTTGGCGTCTTGACCTTCTGATTGCCGTAACAGCCGAGTGTGTCCCAGCGCTGTTCGTCGGTCGTTATGAGAATGATGTTCGGGCGATCCATGCGTTTCCGCTCCCTGCTACTTTCACTGGCGGGTGTAAAATTGAGGTCTCGAAGTCATCACTCGGTGCTCTTCAAACTGCAACAGTATCGAGGAACACTTGCCTGCACATTGTAGCATTGCGGCGGCGAAGAGATGGCGAAAGAACTCCGGTTGGGTATCGGCTGAACCTGGCGTGCCTACAGGCCAACTTCGTCTGCGAGACGCTTCGTGTACTGCAAGTCCCGCCTCACTTGAGCGAGCAGTTCGGCCTGGTCCAAGTCTCGAAAGCTGTTGGGTCCGCGGTATTCTGCTTGAAAGGACGCGTAGCCGGCGTAGCCGATCTGCTTTAGGTATGTGAAGGCTTCAGGGAAGGGGATGAAGCCTTGGTCGAACGGCACAACCTTAGGTCGCCAGTGCGTTGCTCCCGTCTCAGAGTCTACTTCTTGAAACTGGGCAAGGTTCTCTAGGGCAAGCATGTTAATGCGGTCCGCAAGCAAGTCTAGCCCGTGAATCCAGCCGCCAAAGCTGCCCTCGATGCCAATGTGCCCGAGGTCGGGATAGTAACAGAGTGCAGCGGGATCAAAGCCTTCCAGCATGAGCGAGACCACGTGGGTGGTGGCGGAAAGGGTGGGCCCGTCGTGCGCGTGCACGCCGGCCTGAATGCCGTACTGCTGGCACAGCGCTTCGATGCCATGCAACTGCTCACGCACCTCTGCAATCTGCCGGCGCATCTCGCCAAATCCGGCGTAGCGATAGTAGCCCAGCTTGAATTGCTTGATGCCCAAATCGGCAGCCGTGGCGAGAATGTCCTCCGCATGAGGCGAATCCGCGCTCTCGATAGCCGTGGTCAGCCAGCCGATCTCCAATCCCCGGCTGCGGATGGCCTGCGCGGCCTGGGGCAGATCGGCCTTCACTCGCTCGGGCAGCACGTGACCGGGCGAACGCACCGTGAGGTCTACACCGTCCATGCCAAGGTCGGCCACGGTGTCGGCGAGCTCTGCATAGGAGAGGTTTTCCAGCGGCTTTGAGAGCATCAGGTACTTCATAGACTTCGCTTTCCCATCTAATGCGGCCGTCCAGGCTCGACCCCGCAGTGATTGAACGCTAGAGGGTCTCTTCACCCAATAACAACAAACATACCGTCGTTCCGGCGGAAGCCGGAATCCATCTTCATCTTTCGGCGCGCCTCTTGTGCCAAGCGGGGGACAAGCCCCCCCGCTTCTTGCGGCCGCAACCGCGATGTTATCGCTTGCTCGCGCCGGAAATCCAAACACATACCGGCTTTCATCGCCGCGTGCTGAGCAGCCGCTGCATGGTGCCGCCGAGAATCTGCTTCTTTTCGTCGTCGGTGATGGGCGCCAAAAGAATGCGGCCGATCTGGTGCGTGGGGCACATCCAGGGGAAGTCGTCGCCGTAGAGAATTCTGCCGGCGCCTACATGCGCTACCAGTTGCGCGAATATCCCATAG
>VXOZ01000429.1 GCA_009839775.1 Chloroflexota bacterium
GCCCGGTCTATACAGGGAGAGGGTTAGGGTGAGGGGATGTTGTCAAGCTGGCTTCGTTCCCGAAAATCCTACAGAGCTATGCAGGAGACACCTCAGGGCCCTCCACCTCTGCCAGCAACACTTCGCAGCGGGTGGCCACGCGTTCGACGATAGCGCTCACGATCATCTCGCCAAGTTCCGGTGAGGCGTGCACCGAGGGGTCCTCGCCGCCGCAGCCCTGTTCCTTCATGGTGAGATCGGTGCGGTAGCGGCTCATGTCGGTGAGTTCCGGATGCAGGTGCATGAAGATGGAGGTCTCCCACTTGCCCGCGTGGTCGCCGGTGTACCCGAGGTCCTTCACAACCTCGTATTCAGGAAACGCCCAGACCCGCACGTCGGGATGCTTGCGTTCGTACCACTCCGCCACCTCTTTGAGCCCGCGCACGTGCAGCGAGCCGTAGTGGCCGGTGATGATGACGATGACTTTGAAGCCCTCGTCGTCGAGCTGCTCGATGAATTCCCGCGCCAGCGTGCGCACGGTTTCATCACGGAACTCCAGCGTGTGCTTGAAACCGGCGTGAGGCTTCATGGTCTGAAAGCCGCACCACACCACCGGCAGCGAGATCGCGCCCGCCGCCTCGGCGCAGCGGTCGGCGATGCCCTGCGCCTTTAGCGCGTCCTGTCCGATGGCCATGTGGTAGCCGTGCCATTCAAATGCCCCCCACGGCAGAATGGCGATAGGCTTCTCGGCCAATTGCTGCTCAATCTCCGCCGGCAACATGCGCTCGTATCTCATCGGTCATCCTTTCTCCGCTGCCAAGCACTCAAACCCCGCATTATTCCAGCGCTTCCTTGCCCACCACCTGTGCTAAGGCCGCGGGCAAACTTTCTATATCCTCTGGTGTAACCCTGTCTTTCACCCGATAGTCGGCTTTGCGCACGATTTCGCTCATCTGGTCGCGCACGGCGGCGATGCGTTTTTCCTGCACGCGCAGCAGGATGTCAGTCGCCTCGCGCGAGGGGCGGGAACGCAGGGCGGTCCGCAGGTGGAGCAAGCAGAGACCGTCGGCATTGCCGTAGGTCTCCTGGGCCTCCCGGTCGCCGCGCAGCGTTTCCAGCAACAGTCCCATGTGCCGCTGCTCGGCATTGCCCTGCGCGTCGCAGCCGAGACACGTCCCTTGGGGCGTAAGCGCTTTGCGCACGCGCCCGGCCAGGCTGCTTAGAAAGCCCTGCTGTTCCTTAGCCGTGCCGATCTGCTGCGCCGCCTCACCGAGAATGTCATAGTATGTCAGGGCCGTGCCCAGCGGGCTGTGTTTATGGAAGAGCCGCCAGGTATGATTGTGGCAAAAGCCCTTGGCGGCGCGTACAAGGTCCCGTATCTCGATGTCGTTGACGTGCTCGTAGGAATACGTCTCCAGGAAGCGGTCGCCGCTGCGAATCGCCAGGCCACAGACCGGGCACCCGGACTCGCGGATGGCCTCCAACAGTTCATAATAAGGGGTATGTTTATCCATAGAGTGGATGGTCTTGGCTTGTGGTTAGGGCCGGTATGACGCGGCGGCTCGATTTCCCGTATAGAATAGCATGGACGCAATTGGCGGGACGTTTGGCACTTGGTTCCGTCATTCCGGCGGAAGCCCGCCCCATGCGGGGGCGCTGAATCCATCTTCGCCGCGCCCCCTGGACTCCGGCTTTCGCCGGAGTGACGCGCGCTTGACCACCGCGCACGCAAGCTTGCCGGATGACTGTGCGGCCATGCTTGCTGGCTAAGGTGCCTTACCAAGTTCGCGCCAAAGTCCGTAGGTTGACAGTTTCCGGCGCCACTGGCACAAGATCTGTCATTTCTTTCTCCAACACGTACAATGTCTTTGCAACCGTCAGCGAACTATGCGTTGAGGAGGACTACCCCGCATGCAGACGTATGAAATTGCCGTAATTGGCGGCGATGGGATCGGGCCGGACGTAATTGAAGCCGGCAAGCAGGTGCTCGACGCCGCCGGCGCCGTGACCGGCAGCTACCGGCTCAACTACACCGACTTCCCCTGGGGCTGCGAGTACTACCTGCAGCACGACCACATGATGCCGGCCGACGCCTTGCAAACGCTGGAGCAATTTCAAGCCATCTATCTCGGCGCGGTGGGCTATCCGACGGTGCCCGACCACGTCTCGCTGTGGGGCTTACTGCTGCCAATCCGTAAAGCCTTCCGGCAATACGTCAACCTGCGCCCGATCAAGCTACTGCGGGGCATCGACGGCCCCCTACGTGACAAAGGGCCGGAGGAAGTTGACTTCGTCTGCGTGCGCGAGAACACCGAGGGCGAATATTCCGGCGTGGGCGGCCGCGTCCACGTGGGCACCGACCACGAGGTAGCGTTGCAGTCCATCGTCTTCACCCGCCGGGCGGTGGAGCGCATCATTCGCTACGCCTTCGACTACGCCCAGTCCCACGGGCGCACGGGCGTCACGAGCATCACCAAGTCCAACGCCATGCAGTACAACATGGTCTTCTGGGACGAGGTGTTCGCGCAGGTGGCGCAGGACTATCCCGGCATCACCACAAGCAAGTATCACGTGGATGCCGCCGCCGCGCGCTTTGTGACGCATCCGGAGTCGTTCGACGTGGTGGTGGCCTCGAATCTCTTTGCCGACATTCTCACCGACCTCGGCGGTGCGTTGCAGGGCAGCTTGGGCTTGCCGCCCAGCGCCAACATCGATCCCACCCGGCGCTACCCGGCCATGTTCGAGCCGGTGCACGGCTCCGCGCCGGACATCCATGGCCAAGGCATCGCCAACCCCCTTGCCGCCATCTGGGCCGGCGCAATGCTGCTGGACTTCCTCGGCGAGGAAGAAACCGGCCAGCTCGTGATGGACGCCATGGAAGCGGTGACTGCCAGCGGCGAGGTCCGCACTCCCGACCTGGGCGGCACTGCCACGACCCAAGAGGTCACCGACGCGGTGGTTGCAGCGCTACACGACATCTAAGGACGTCCCTTTCTTCCTTCTCCACAAGCGTGCAACAAGCACTGCGAGCCTTGTAACCTCTCGTCGCATGGGCCTGTTGCTTCCGGTAGCGCAGGTTTGCAACCTGCGCCCAAGACTCCATCCGGCTGCTGGTCAGTTTTCCTTATCAAATGATTCACATGACTTCAGGGTAGGAAACTCCAGCAGATATAATGGAAAGAGCAACCCTAAACCTAAGAAAGGCCCTCATGCGCAAAGTCCTGGCAGTCATCAGCGGCTTACTTGTCGCCAACGTCGTCTTCTTCCTGGGAAGCCTCGTCGCTAAAGGCTTGTATACCACGCAGCCGGAACTTATGGACCCACAGACACCGGCGGCCACGGCGCTGCGGGGAGCCTCCGCCGAGACG
>VXOZ01000251.1:0-1135 GCA_009839775.1 Chloroflexota bacterium
CCGGGAAAGACCACCTCCAGGCCAAGGACATGGTTGATGGTGCAGCCGTAGCGCAAACAATGGGCGCCGCCGGAGTTCTCGGCGACGTTGCCGCCGAGCGTGCACGCATACTGGCTCGATGGATCGGGAGCGTAGTAGAGTCCCAGGTGCTTTACTTCACCGGAGAGATCCAGGTTGACGACACCGGGCTCCACCAGCGCAGTACGGTTCTCTTCATCGATTTCGAGAATGTCCCGCATCCGGCTGACGGAGAGCAAGATACCGTTTTCTTCCGGTACCGCGCCGCCGGAGAGGCCCGTGCCGGCTCCTTTCGGCACTACCGGCACCTGCAACTCGCCGGCTACTTTCAAGATGCCACTGACTTCGGCTGTGGTGCGCGGAAAGACGACGGCCGCGGGCAGTTGCGCGTCAATGGAGGCGTCACGCTCGAAGACGATGAGATCTTCAGGCAGATGCACAACATGTTCAGTGCCAACGATTGCCTGCAAACGCTCGACGAGTTCGCGCGTGTCCATGACGCACTCCTACACTCGATTCGTGCCTTCTCACTGCCGTCCGCTCATCACTGTGATGATACCATAGGCCAAATACCACGAACAAAAAGACGGGAACTGCCTTTTCCGCACCCACATTTCGCAAAACCCCTTGCTCTCCAAAGTGAAAACCCCTCTGAATTGGCGGTACATACGCGGCACAGCCAGGAGCAGGCCACAATGGCTCAGATGCCCGCAAGCGATTTTGCCCGAGCCTTGCAGCAGTACCTGGAATCGTCGCTGGGCCCGCTCCACTCGTTGCGCCCGGTGCCGGGAGGAGGCGCCCAGGGTGCAGCGGTTTGGCATGCGATCTTTGCGTCCGGCACGCAGATTGCGGTCAAGAAACATGTGCACGCCGGGGCGGGAGAGGTCGAATTTGGCGTGCTTGAAATGCTGTACACTCTTGGCGCGCCAGTCGCGCGACCGCTCCAGTGGGACCCCCATTTGAGGGTATTGACTTCAGAATGGGTGGGACAGCGCACACTTGCAGCGGCGATTTCTGCAGTGAACGCGCCTCAGCCGCGCAAGGAACACGCGCTGCACACGTTGGCCCAGAGCTTGCTGCGCGGCTGCGTTGCCCTTGAAACGGCATGCGTCGGCAT
>VXOZ01000251.1:1145-3345 GCA_009839775.1 Chloroflexota bacterium
GCATCGCCGAACGGCTCCCGCTCCGCACAACCGGCGAGCCGCAGCGCCGCCAAGCGGAAGTGCGCGAGCGCTGCCGGAGCGCGCCGGAAACGTACCTGCGGTTCGCGGATCATTGCAGTCTCGCAGTGCCAAAGGGCTGGACATCTGCGCTGCAAGCGGCATGGAACGTCGTGGCGGACTCTCTCTGTGACGGTCGCCTGACATTCGGTGGCCGCGATTGTACGCCCCGCAATGTGCTCACGGACGGCGCGCAGGTATGGTTTCTCGATTTTGCCGTCATTGGCCTCGATTGGCCGGAAGCGCGGCTGGCACAGTACGCCGCGTATCTTGGCGCAAACACGCCCGGCATCCTTCCCCTGTCCCTCTTGACCTACGGCGAAGAGCGGTGGTACGTTGAGAGTGGATGCATTGATAGCGCACAGTTGGATATGCATCACTTGGTGCTGTGGAGCGAGGCAGCGCGGTTGCTGCTCGACGGGAAGCTTGGAACGCTACCGTCCCAAGATAGGTTATTGGGGCAGAGACTGCGGCAAGCGTTGCGACTGGCGCTCTTCCCGTTAGCGTGCAAGACACCTGCGGAGCCGGTACGGTCGTTGTTGACCACAGCATTTGCGCACGAGTTAACTGAATGACATCGAGGAAGGAGAGACCGATGGCAGAGGAATGGAAGCCGCGCGGACGCGAACTCGTGATCGATGGACTCGAATGGGTTGGCCGGATGGCCGACAAAGCGCGCGCGCAGCATGGCGGTTACATCGGCGAATACATCTATCCGTGCCCCATGGATCAGCAGGTCTTGCGCGATCTGGGCATGAGCTCGGAGGAGTTCATGCAGATTGCGGTAGAAGCCGGGACGGACAGTGAGTTGGCCACCAAGGTAAAGGAGGCCTCCGGCAAGGAGACCGTGGCAACTCCCACCTGAACCACAATCATGGTTGGGACGTTTCGCGAAGCTATCCGCCGCGTCTTGCCGACCGTTCCCAAGTAGATGCGGCTTGCCGGCGGCAATTGGATGATAACTTCAGCATACCCGCGCTGAGCGCGGGTATGCTATATTTAGGAGCGCGCCACGCAAGGGAGGCTCCATTGATACCCAACAATAGCTCTGATGAGCGTCTGAAACTCGTGCCACGCATGGTGGTACAGTGACGCGCGGTCAGCAAAAGGCCGCGCTCCTCGGCGCCGCACTCGGCCTCCTCCTCAGCGGCGGATATCTTGTTGCCCGTAGAATTGCCGCGCGCGTACAGCCGGACATCATCAATTGGCAGCGTGCCGAGCGCATTGCGCACCGCATAGCCGCTCGCAACCCCGATAGTGTGCTGCCGGCGCAAGCAAGAACTGCTTTGCTTGAAGACTATCAGGCGCTCGTGCGCCTCAGCCACGACCAGATCATCCCTTTCATTCAGCTTTCCACGTCCTCCAATACTCATGAAGTAGAAGTGTTGGACCGCCCTCTCTGGGTCCAGCGCAATCTCGGCACCGTACAACGGTTGTTGCAACCCTTGGAAGACGTGTATCTCGACAGCGTTGGCACGAATAGCAGTACGCTGTTCCGGCTCGCCCACGGCAGCATGCAACTCACGCTCTCTGCGCAAATGGGCATTGTGCTGGGATTCCTTTCCCGGAATGTCTTGGGGCAATTCGACATGCCGTTCTTAGCGCCGCCCACTACCGAGGAAAGCACAAATTCTGAGCCGACAAGCCGTATCTACTTTGTAGAACCCAATATTCGCCGCTTGCAGCAACGGCTGGAAATCCCGCCGGATGCATTCCGACTCTGGATTGCGCTGCATGAGACTACCCACGCAATTCAGTTCCAGGTGGCGCCGTGGCTGGCGGGATATCTTGGGAGCCTGATCGAGTCGTACGTCGAGAGCTTCCGCGAACTGCTCCGTGAATCCCAACACCCGCTGCGCGCGATGTTGCTGCCTGGAGCTGAGGTAAAAGACGATCGCGAGCAACTCGGTGGGTTGATGGGGCTTCTCGCAACGCCGGAACAGCGGGAAATGCTCGTGCGCGTGCAAGGCGTGATGAGCCTCGTGGAGGGGTACAGCAACTACATCATGGACGAACTCGGCGAGCAGCTCATAGACGGCTTTCCCGCCATGCGAAAACGGCTGGAGGAACGGAAACGCGGTTCACTGGAACGCGCGCTCATGCGGCTGCTGGGCTTCGACCTCAAACTGGCGCAATACCGCCT
>VXOZ01000049.1:0-1539 GCA_009839775.1 Chloroflexota bacterium
GGTCGGCGGCGTGCGGGGCTTGTGGGGATTTGTTGAGGGCGGCATGGGCGCGATCACCCATGCGCTGGCGGCCTCAGCCCAGGCGCACGGCACGCAAATCCGGACGAACGCACCAGTCGCCACAGTGCTGACACGAGACGACACCGCTACCGGTGTCGTGCTGGAAGACGGCACAGAGTTTCAGGCCAACGTCGTGATCTCCAATGCCGACCCCAAGCGCACGTTTCTGCAGCTTGTGGAGCGAGATGCACTGCCGGATGAATTCGTGGCGCAAATCGAGTCGTACCAGTGCGAGGGGACGTCGTTCAAACTCAATCTGGGTTTAGGCGAGTTGCCAGACTACAGCGCCTTCCCCGGCACGGCCCTCGGACCGCAGCACCGCGGCACCACCCACATTTGCCCCAGCATGGAGTACCTGGAGCGCGCCTGGGACGATGCCAAATACGGCAAGCCTTCGGAACATCCCCTCCTGGAAATCACCGTTCCCACGGCCTACGACCCTACGCTTGCCCCTGACGGCAAGCACATTATGGGCATCTTTGTGCAATACGCGCCTTATACGCTTAAGGGAAGCACCTGGACTGAGCAAAAAGAGGCATTTGTCCAGCGCGTGTTAGATACGCTTACTGCCTACGCACCTAATCTGCCCCGTGCCATCGAGCACGTGCACGCCCTCTCGCCGCTCGATCTCGAGCAAGAGTACGGACTCACCGGCGGCAACATCTTCCACGGCGCATTGAGCCTCGATCAGCTCTTCTTCATGCGCCCCGCGCTGGGCTGGGCGCGCTATGCCACGCCCATCCGCAATCTCTATCTCTGCGGCTCCGGCGCCCATCCCGGCGGCGGCGTTACCGGTGCACCCGGCCACAATGCGGCGATGGAGATCCTGCGTCAAGGGTGAAGGTAAGAGCCACCACTTGCGCTTATGCAACAGCGAGATAGGGATAAAGAGTCGCACGTATTGTCATTCCGAACGGAGCGCAGCGGAGTGTCGCTAAGAGCGCGGAATCTCGTGTTTGGAGATTCGTGGACTACGTAAAGCATTGACTCTAGATTCCGCGTCTTTGACGAAGTCAGCGAACACTGTTCGACGCTGCACTCGGAATGACACGTGAACTCTGCATTACCTTGTCAGCTAGGTATCTGGTACCGATTTTTTTCCAGCTTATTCAGGAGTGACGGGGAGTGAACGAGAGCCACATTGCCGCGTCTCTAGCGACGTATTCAGAAACGCGCGCAAGTTGCTTATGCAAGCGTTAACTGATAGCATGGAAATAGTGTACCTTGGCGCAATATGCGCTGCGGACAGTTCTCTAGTGTGCAGAGAGGATAGTCACTATGGCCATAAGCGGTAACGCCTTGCATGACTTCGTCCATGGGACGCCGACTTCGTCCGCAGGACGCGAGCAACGCAACTATGGCAAATTGCCGGAGATATTACCGCTACCTGACCTGATAGAACTCCAAATGCGGTCCTTCCGCTGGTTTCAGACCGACGGGCTGCGCGAAGTCTTCGCGGAGATTTCGCCCATCGAGGAC
>VXOZ01000049.1:1549-3343 GCA_009839775.1 Chloroflexota bacterium
ATCGAGGACTTCACCGGCAAGAACTTCGAGCTGAGTTTCGAAGTGCCGGATACGCCGTTCGACAGGCCCCCTTACGATGAAAACGAATGCCGCAAACGTGACCTGACCTACCAGTCGCCGCTCCGCGTGCGGGCCAAGCTCCTCATCAAGCAGACCGGCGAGATCAAGGAAATGACGGTCTTCATGGGCGACTTTCCGCTCATGAGCAGTTCCGGCACGTTCATCTATAACGGCACGGAGCGCGTCGTCGTCAGCCAGTTGGTACGCTCGCCGGGCGTCTACTACACGCGCCGCGAAGACCCCTCGGGCAGCCGCTTCCTCTACAGCGCCAAGCTCATTCCCAACCGCGGGGCGTGGCTGGAGTTCGAAACCAGCGCCAAGGACATCCTTACCGTTAAAGTAGACAAACGCCGCACCATTCCGGTGACGGCCCTTCTGAGGGCCGTAGGCTACGGTACGGATTCCGAAGTGTACGACCTCTTCCACGAGGTAGATACCAACCCCGATCACCCGTACATTGCCACCACCATCGGCGGCCAGGACGGCGCGCAGCGGCGCGACCCGTCGAATTCGCACGAGAGCGGCCTGCGCGAGGTCTATAAGCGTATCCGACCCGGCGATCCGGTCACCCTGGATAACGCCAAGAATCTCATCGATTCGACGTTCTTCAACAGTCGGCGCTACGACCTCGGCCGCGTGGGGCGCTACAAGCTCAACAAACGCTTGCAGATGCCCACGCCACCGGAAGTGCGCACACTGACGCCGGAAGACCTCGTCTACATCGTCCGCCGGCTCATCGAACTGAACAATTCGCAGAATCCGCCGGACGACATCGACCACTTGGGCAACCGGCGTGTACGCGCCGTCGGCGAGCTATTGCAGAACCAGTTTCGCATCGGCCTGCTGCGCATGGAGCGCGTCATCAAAGAGCGCATGACGCTGCAAGACCCGGCAACCGTGACACCAGCCGCCCTCATCAACACCCGGCCGGTAGTTGCCGCCGTGCGCGAGTTCTTTGGCGGCAGCCAGCTCTCGCAATTCATGGACCAGACCAATCCCTTATCCGAGTTGGGCCACAAGCGTCGCCTCTCGGCCATGGGACCGGGCGGTCTCTCCCGCGACCGCGCGGGCTTCGACGTGCGCGACGTGCACTACTCGCACTACGGCAGAATCTGCCCCATAGAGACGCCGGAAGGCCCGAACATCGGCCTGATTGGCAGCCTCGCCAGCTATGGGCGCGTCAATGACTACGGCTTTATCGAGACGCCGTACCGCCGCGTGCTCAAGTCCCTCACGTTCGAGGGTGACGGCGCCAAACTTATCGGCCACACCGTATCGGCGGACGTTACCAAAGGGAAGAAGGTCATCATTGCCTCCGGCACTGTGATTTCAGAAACGGAGATTGCGGCGCTCAAGAAGGCGAAGCTGGATGGGACTGAGATCCCTGTGCGTCCCTTTGCCAGCATGGACGCCGACGGTGTCACCTACCTCTCGGCAGACGAGGAGGACCTGTACATCGTCTCGCAGGCCAACGCTCGTGTGAACGAGGTTGGCGAATTCATTGAGGACCGGGTAGCTTGCCGCTTCGGCGGTCAGTTCCTCCAGGAAGTCCCCGATGGCATCGACATCATGGACGTCTCGCCCAAGCAGATCGTAAGCGTGCCCACGTCGCTCATTCCGTTCCTGGAGCACGACGACGCGAACCGCGCCTTGATGGGCGCCAACATGCAGCGGCAAGCCGTGCCGCTCCTCACGCCGGAAGCGCCGCTGGTAGCCACCGGCATGGAGTGGAAG
>VXOZ01000144.1 GCA_009839775.1 Chloroflexota bacterium
GATCAGATTGGCGGTGGCATTCATCGCTATTCGGTGGACGCGCGCTGGCTGGTGCCGCACTTTGAGAAAATGCTCTATGATAACGCCCTGCTGAGCCGCCTCTACCTGGATGCGTACATGCGCACGCAGAATCCGCTCTACGAACGCATCGCCTGCGAGACCCTGGACTACGTCCGACGGGAAATGACCGACCCGGCAGGCGGTTTCTACTCGGCGCAGGATGCCGACAGCGAGGGCGAAGAAGGCAAGTTCTACGTCTGGATGCCCGAGGAGATAGAAGCAGTGCTAGGCGCTGACGATGCCCAACTCTTTTGCAGCTACTACGGCGTTACGCCTGAAGGCAATTTCGAAGGCAAGAACATCCTCTTTCTCGGCAGCGGCGCGGAGGCCGATCTCAGCGAGGCAGAGATTGCTCGTGTGCGTACTGTCCTGAACCCGCAACTGCTGGAGGCACGAGCGTCACGCGTGAAGCCGGAGACCGACACGAAAGTGATCGCTGGCTGGAACGGCCTGATGCTCCAGTCCTTCGCCCAAGCCGCCCGCCAGTTGGGACGTCCTGCCGACCTTGCAACCGCCATCGCCAATGGCGAGTTCTTGCTCGGCACGATGGTACAAGACGACCGGCTGGCCCACACGTATACCCCCGGCAAGGCGGCGGGGCTTGGCTTCCTGGAGGACTATGGCAGTGTGGCCGTAGGCTTGCTTGCGCTCTATGAGGTCACGTTCGATGCCAGGTGGTTCAGCGCGGCGCGCGGTCTTTGCGACACCATCTTGCGGGAATTCTACGACGGGAACGGGGCATTCTTCGACACCTCCACGCAGCACGAAGAACTCATCGTTAGGCCGCGCAACCTCTTCGACAACGCGGTGCCATCCGGCACGTCGCTTGCCTGCGATTCCCTGCTCCGTCTTTACGCCTACACGGGCGATAGCACGTACCTAGATCCGGTGGAGGCGGCGCTCCGCCTGCAGGCAGAGGCCTTGACCAAAGCGCCGAGCGCCTTCGGTCGCATGCTCTGCGTGGCGGATAGTCTCTTGGCGCCACTCAAGGAAGTCGCAATTGTGGGAGATCCCGCCGCGCGGGATACGCAAGCACTTCTTGAGAGTGTCAACGATCAATATGCGCCAGACATTGTGTTTGCCCTGCGACATCCAGACGACAGAGCAGCGGCGAATGACGTTCCCCTGCTCACCGAGCGGCAGCAGATAGACGGCCAGGCGACGGCCTATGTTTGCCGCCAGTTTGTCTGCAAGCAACCCACGACGGACCCGGCAGAATTGCGCTCCCAGGTAGCAGCGCCGTAGGCGCTAGCGCGCCGTCCAAACCATTGCTGGCCACATGAAAGTGGGTAGGGGCACGACATGTCGTGCCCCTACCTCATTGACAGTCTTCGTCCGAATCCGTCATTCCCGCGAAAGCGGGAATCCATCTTTTTCTAGCGTCCAACTAGTTGCCAAGGGAACCGCAGCGCTAGTGCCCAAGACTCTACATCATGCTACGCGCAACATTGCCACCATAGGCGGATTCACCGCGCACCAGAATACGATACGGGTCCTGCACGCCGGCCAATTCATCCACGCTCACGTAGCCCATAGTCATGCTCGTACGCGTGCCGGTGGTCAGGTTCGTGCCGACGCGGTGGAAGATCTGGCTGTCGATGACGGCCAGGCCGCCGGCCGGGCTGGGCACGGGCACTTCCTGTGCGCGAATTTCGTCGGTGATGACGTCTTCAACACTCGATTTCGTACCGAGATTCTGGATCCAATTGAAGAGGTGCGTGCCGGGTACCACATGCGTGCAGCCGTTCTCAACGGTGGCCTCTTCCAGGTAGAACAACACTGTCACAATATCTCGCGTCCACTGCAGCACGTCGCGGTGGAGTCCTGTGTAGCCGCGGGAGGGTGGATTGAGCGTGGAGTGGTTGTGCCGGTTCGTGATGAGTTCGATGTTGGGCCCCAACAGCGATTCCAAGGAGTCAAGCACAAGCGGGCTGGTCGCGGTTTCTCTGAAAATTGGGTCACGATCAAGTACCTGAGAGAGCCGGATTATGTCCCCATTCTTATCGCGGACATAGGGTTCCACCTCATTGGCTACGTCGGTGTGAATAGCTTCCTTAAGCCGCGCCACCGTTTCGTCGGACATTCGTCCTGGCAGCCGCAAAAACCCATTGTGACGAAAGAGCTTTACCTGGTCGTCAGAAAGCGCCATGCGTGCACTCCTCTTGCTTATTCACTTGGCCTAAACGTCGTCGCACCACGTTACTAGCACAATTCTACGCTTCACTTCATTATTGTGCATCTGCTTAGTTTGCTATTGCCAGCAAAGGAATTCTGAGCACTAGCGTATGCACACAAAGAACCACCCGCCCTGCGGAAAGGCAGGGCGGGTGGAAACTTGCGCAAGTCTAGGATCGCTCAAAAGCTCTCCTAACCGTCAATGCGGGCCTTCCATTCGTCGAGAATGGCCTGCATGTCGTGCTCGGCTGCTGCCAGACCTTCCTGTGGCGTCAACTTGCCCGAGGTCACGTCGTCGACCAACGGGATTCGCCAGCGTCGGCGCAAGGCCTCGGCGCCGGGTATGCCAACGTTACCCACACGATGCGGGATCATCTCATTCTGCAGCAGCAAGAACGGGTCGTTCTCGTGGAATTCCACGGAGTCAGTTACGGAGATGCGAATTGGAATACGGTCGAAGCGCTTGGCAAACTTCAGGTTCCATTCGGGTCGGGCCCCGAATTCGATGAACGCCCAGCCGCCGTCCGGGTTGGACGCGCTATTGCCAATGTGCCACGTATGCGTACCGCCCCAGGTGGCATGCTTGTCAGTGGAACGTGGGCGCGGATACGGCATGAAGTGGAAGGTGAGTTCCGGCGCGTGGACCCGCAGCCACTCGCCGCGCTCAGCATATGTCGCCCAGTAGTTGGCGATGCGGCCGTCATTGAAGTGCACGTTGGAGCGAATGCCCTGGCCTCGGAGCTGCTGGACGTTATCCCAGCCGCCCTGAAGGTCAAAGATCTTCTTCAGCCACGTGAGCGCCTCCACGGCCTCCGGGCTATTGACCGTGACCGTCCAGCGGTCTTCACTGAAGCGCGAGCCACCAAGCTGCGTGAGGGGAACGATCCACTCGTTGTGACCACCGCTGCCCCAGAAGGGCGCATAGCCGGAGACAGTAAGCTTGCCGCCGGCGTCCACCTTGGATGTCCTGGCAACTACCTCTTCCATCTCGTCCCAGTACTGGGGCGGATTTTCCGGATCGAGGCCCGCTTCCAGATAGCTCTCCGTCCGCATGTACCTTACGCGCAGGTCCGGAGAATTCGTAAAGCCGTAGAGCTTGCCGTCC
>VXOZ01000292.1 GCA_009839775.1 Chloroflexota bacterium
TACCGGTCGAGTCACGAAGCGCCGACGTGCGGACGATGCTCAAGAACTCGTTCGGGTTCGGCGGCCAGAACGCCGTCCTCGCCCTCCAGCGCTTCGACGAGTAGCAGGCTGCGGCTCCGCAAGACCCCTCGACCCGCCACGTCCGATCCCCTCGTCCCCGCCCGCGGGGTCTCCCGCGTCCGAGGAGAGCCGAGGCCAGCCCTCGGCTTCTCCGACCTCGCCACGCAGCGGGGGAGAGGGCTACCGTCGAAGGCTTATTCGGCAGGCGCTGCGCCACGCTGCCGGGTTCAACATGTACTCCGCCCTGTCTGAGAGGGGAAGACCGTACGAGGGCTCGAATCCTCGACGGCCTCCGTGGTTCAGGGTAGCCGCTCGCGCGGTAGCCACATCACGAGTACGAAGGTGCCGAACACCGCAGCGCCGATGGGCAGCGCTTGTAGTGGCGACAGGTACTCACCTTCCTCGGTGAACCTGCGTTCGGCCACTATCAGTGCCACGGCTCCGACTACGGCGAGCACTATGCCTGTCACCTTCTGGTGGCGATGGTGTATTCAAGCCATGGGGGGCGCTCGCGAGGTACAAGCGCCAGCGAGACGGCGATGAACGTCACGGTCAGCACGAGTGAGACCGCTGGCTCGATGTCGGCGGTGAGTTCGATGACAACCGCGCCGACTACGGCCACCGCCAAGCTGGCGACCAGCCGGAGCTGGTTCTTGCGCGTCATTCAGGTGTCGGGGTGGGCGTGATGATCTCCAAGGCCGCACACTCGAACCCGGCCCGAGCGAACATGGCCTCGGCCTCTGGTGGCAGTTGTGAAACAACCACCGAGGCCCACCCCAGGTATTCCTCTAGCGACGCGTAGCGCTCGTACACGTCGTAGGTGCACTGGCACTGCTCGCGTCCACCGGGGGCGTGCGTGACGCAGCTCTCGATGAACTGTTCCTTGACTGCCGCTGGCCAAGGAGTGAAGTGCGCTGGCGGCTCAGAAATGGCAGAGGTGTCGGCGGGCTCGTGGTGGTGATACCCGTAGTGCAGTCCCGCAACGAGGAAGATGAGCCCCGCGTTGAGCGCGCCTATGGTCAGGAAGATGCGCCAGCTCATCCGATGAACAGCCAGTAGTACACCGCCGCTACAGCAGCCGAGATGAGCATAACCGCAATGGACACGAGCGGCCCGCGTCGCCCAGTCAAATGCGTCCCATCCCTCGGCAGCTCGTCATCGAACAGACGGTTGTAGACCCAAGGTTCCACCACGATCAGGAAGATCGAGCCCACGGCTAATCCGACAATCCATGATCCTGGGGTCAGGATCACGATTGCTGCCCAGACTGCGAGTGCCACAGCCAGAGATGCTAATCGCCGGACTAGCACGCGGGTCGTCATGCTACCTCCTAGTCAGTGCAGACGATCACCAGGTAGTGGTGGCAGACGCGCGACATGACGAAGAGCGTGACGAGAGTGCAGATCGCCGAGATGCGAGGCGGAGCCCACTTGCAGACCCGCTCGTACCCAGCGGCCGTCCAACTGAGAGTGCAGTAGAGGTACTCCACGGGGCCGCAGGCTCCAGTCGCGCCCTCCTCGCGCGAGGCGAATAGGTCGGGCGTCCCAGACCACGCACCATCCTTCACCGTGATGTTGATCGCGCCGCCACTGCTCCGACCCTTGATGCGGACTGTACCGGCTGGCGCTGACGTAGTGGACACTGGGGCGGTACCCGATGTCCCAACGGCACCCTGAGTTGGCGGCGTGAGCGCAATGGGGTCGGGAGCGATGGTTGAGGTGAACGACACCTTGATGTCCGCATCCGCCGTGAAGCCGCCGAGCGCCTCATCAGCGAACGAGTTGCCCGTGTCGAGTACGCCGCGAGCTGTCCGCCCGGCCTGCGTCAGCGTGAGCGTCAGCCCTTTGAGCTCACCAGAGGCATTCACTGTGACTGCGCCGTCCGCGATCACGAAGCGATTGACCCGGATGCCGTCGAACTCCCAAGTGTCACCGACGCCGACCCTGAGCTGGTAGGCCGGTGAACTGGCAGTCCAGTTCTGGATCGGTTTCTGGCGGTACGGAGAAGACGTATTGTCCTGGTCGTCCGGGATGGGCACACGTGCGATGTTCGCTGCCTTGATGGTGCGCGACTCGTTGATCGGTGCCTTGGCGTCGGTGGCGTCGATTTCTGCGACCGTGATCACCTTGTTGTTGTCGATGTCTACCCCGGCAGAAATGATGCGTGATGCTGTCTCGTTCTGTTCACCCGTCGCCAGCAACAGCGTCAACACCACCACGCGCGGGTCGTCATATCCCAACATCGCGTGTGCGGTGCTGGATGCCATGTCGCCTTCGGGCAGCTGCACGAACGTCGAGTCTACGACGTGCTTGACCCCATCGGCCTGGAGAGCATTGAGGACACTCTGCCCGTCCGTAGAGGCGCGCAGCAGGTCGTACGCTTCCTTCGCCTCAACCGCTGTCAGCGGTGCAGGCCCGGTGTTCTCTTCACCGGCGCTCTCCTGAGCGCTGACACCATTGGCCCCCAGCACTCCGGCCAGCGGCAATATAGCTGCTGCACTCGCAGCCTTCACCAGGAAGCTACGCCTCGATGGGTCGAACGCGGAGTGCGACGTGGCGTCACGCGCCAGGGTGGCGACGCGGAATGCGCGTCGCGGCCCAACGATCCTCACGAGGTCGATGGCCAACCGCATCCCCGATGACGTGGACACCACACCCGCGTCGTCGTACCTGAGCAGCGTCGGCTCGAACTTGCTGACGTGATCCTTGTAGCGCTCGTCGTGCAGGCTCCCGACCGACAGGTCAGAGCCCGCCAGCAAGCCCTCGGCCTGCAACTGCTTCCCGAACTCAGAGCACGGCGCACACGATGCGTCGAGCAGAAGGACGGACTGTTTCACGAATACCTCCCTTTGGTATGCGAGGGAAGCGTAGTGAGACTGCGTCTCTATTACAAGAGGACTGTATATTATGATAATGTTGACGTACACATATGTCTTAAGAACGATGACGACATTATGTTTGACACCGACGAAGAACAAAGAGAGCGCCCCCGTGACGTAGGGTGAGGGGGTCTGCGGGGCGCGAGGTGGTTTCGAAGAGCCGTCGGACCCTCACCCCGCGGGGCGGGAGAGGCGAGGGCCTGCCCGCGCTCCCCGACCCCAGCCCGCCTGCGGGAGAGGGAGCCGGACTCAGGCCAGGACGGCCTCGATCTGCGCGATGTGGTCCTCGCGGTGCGCCCAGCGGGCGACGACGTAACCAAACCCGGCATCCACGAGCGCGGCGCGCTGCTCGGCGCTCAGTCCGGCGATCGTCGCGTCGACGCGCGCCGATAGCTGCTCGA
>VXOZ01000265.1:0-597 GCA_009839775.1 Chloroflexota bacterium
CTGACCAGTACGGCAACGGCGACCCCTGTTGGGATGGCGGCTATGGCCGGGTTGATGCCGACCATGAAGCCAAGCACCATTCCCGGCAACACAGCGTGGGCGAGTGCGTCCCCAATGAAGGCGAGATTCCTGGTAACGACGTACGCGCCAACCAGCGGACACATCACGCCTACCAAAATCGAGCCGATTAGGGCTCTCACCATGAAGCCATATTCTAGCGGGGCGATGAGAAAGTCTATCACGTCTTCTAGCTACCGCCCCCATCCGTTGCGAGGCGTACACCGTGGGCGCCATACAGCTTCTCCATGACTTGGGGCGTAAAAACCTGGTCGGGAGGACCGCAGGCGCACACCTGGCAGTTCAGACACAATACCTCGTCGAAGCGGCCGGCCAGGTTGGTCAGGTCGTGGGTAGCCAGCAAGACAATGCGCCCCTCGTCCCGCAGTGTTCGGAGGACCTCGACGAGGCCTTCCTGGGCGCCGGCATCTACCCCGCTGAAGGCCTCATCCAAGAGGAGAACACTTGCCTCTTGGGCCAGAGCCCTGGCGACGAACACCCTTTGCCTCTGTCCTCCCGAAAGCTCCGTCATGAGAGCAG
>VXOZ01000265.1:607-3322 GCA_009839775.1 Chloroflexota bacterium
TCCCACAGGCCCACGCGGCAGATGCACGCCTTGACAAGCTCTCGATCTCTTTTCCCAGGTCGCTGGAACCACTTAAGTCGGCAGCGCCGGCCCATCATTACAACGTCCGTGACGGTCACGGGAAACCGCCAGTTGACGCTCTCTCGCTGAGGCACGTACGCCAATGCCCCGCCTCCCTGGTCCACACGGTGAAGGGTTACCTTCCCCTGGCGGACCGGGAGGAGCCCGGCAATAGCATTGAACAGGGTGCTCTTGCCGGCTCCATTCGGGCCTACAACGCCCATTAGGGTCCCCGCATCCACGTCGAAGGTGACGTTGCTCAGGGCCCTGTGCCCATCGAGCTCAACAGTCACGTTTCGAAGCGATACGCTGGCTCTATGCGCGTTCGGAGCGGAGTTCACTTCAGTGCCTCAACAATTCGAGTCACATTCGTGCGCACCATGCCAAGGTACGTGTCGGCGCCGCTGCCCTCCGGTCCAAGCGATCCGGAATAGAGCTGGACCACCTCTGCTCCAGTCTCCCTCGCCACGGCTTGTGCCAGCCTGTCACTGACCGTCGTCTCGCCAAACAACGCCGGCACGTCGTGCTCCCGAATCACTTCGACCAGTTCCGCAATGTGCTCCGCGGAAGGCTCAACGTGAGTCGATAGCGATGGAATGACCAAACCAACCACCTCAAAGCCGTACAATTCGGCAAAGTAGGAGAGGCTGTCATGTGATGTTACCAGCAGCCTGCGCTCCGGCTCCACTGCGCTGACCTGATCTTGGATCCAGGCGTGCAATTCGTCGAGTTCCTCACCGTATGCAAGCGCATTCCGGAAGTAGACGTCCGCGTTGTCCGGGTCAATAGCCGCAAGCCGAGCGGCTATATCGTAGACGGCGATCTTCACGCGGAGCGGGTCGAACCAGAAGTGAGGATCGAAGGCGCCGTGCACGTGTCCTTCATGGCCGTGGTCGCCGTGGTCGTCTTCATCGCCGTGATCCTCATGGTCGTCGTTGCTATGTTCGCCTTCATCGCCGTTGTCCTCATGGTCGTCGTCGCTGTGTTCGCCTTCTTCGCCGTTATCGTCATGGCCGTCTTCGCTGTGGTCGTCTTCATCGCCGTGATCGTCGTGCATATCGGCGCCGGAAAACTCGATTGGATTGACGCCTTCACCAAGCGCGACAATCTTGGACTCATCTGCGCTGGCGTTGTGCAAGAGCTCCTCCAGCCAAGCGGCCTCCAGGTAGAGGCCCACAGCCAATACGAGATCCGCATCCGCCACCCTGGCGATGTCGCGGGGTGTGGGCTGGAAATGGTGCGGGTCGCCGCCCACCGGCAGCAGGCTGAAGACTTCCACTCTGTTTCCACCTACCACGCGAGCCCAGTCTGCGACAAAGTTGGTAGTTGTTACTATCTGAATCAGCGGCGCGGATGGCTTGGCCGCCTCTTTGGCAGATTCTTGGGGATCTTGGTCAGTTGCGCAGGCTGAAAGAAACGCCAGCGCGAAGGCGACAAGGCCTACAGCAAATGTCAGCGCAAACCGCCCGTAGCGATTCTTGCGATCAAGCATTAGTTTCACTCCAATTCCCATTTCTAATCAATTCTAGTTCATTTCGTTGCCAAATGCTGTCATTGGCGCTCGGTCAAAGCGTTGCGATGCGCCTGCAATCCTTGCACAGCCAATACCTATAGCGAGATTCTCACCAATGAGAGTTCACAATTCGGTCTATGCAGTACCCTCTTGCAAGCGCGGAGGGAAAACGACGCAGGTTGCAAACCTGCGCTACCGGAGAAGATTCCTGCATTAACCGCTATGCCGGCAAATCTTCGCCCGTGGCTCGATGCGCACCCCTATTGTGGAGAAGATAGAACCAGGTAGCTGGTAAAGCATGGAACGGCACATATTCTAGCCTTCTCACACCCGACCCGGCCTTCCCATCAAGAAGGGGGCAATCTGCACCGCTCCACAGGCGGCCGCCATGGCGCCAAGTCCGATCCTGTGGCGGCGGCGAGGAAACGGCGTAGGTTCAATTTAAGGATGATCTATAGTCAAGTCCTCCTATTGCAATTCAAACGTAATCGCAATTTTAAATGGCCAGAACAGTGTAGAAGTAATGAGAATGATTGTCAAATAGAGGTGGGAAAAGTTTCAGACTCCAGAAATAAAATGGGAACGGAAAGAGACACGGTGCGGGCCATCGTTGCTTGGTAGCGCGCCCACTTCCTCGCTCATGTCCACGTGCAACTACGTTGGCCCGGCATGGAGCCGGCCCAGACACACGCCACTTTGCTCCGCCTCTGACGTGAATCTCTCTTCTCATATAGGCTGCCGCCTGTGCAATTGTAGACGTTTAGCTCGTCTGGTCTTCGTACAGGTGACAGGCCACCGTATGGCCGGGACTTAGCTCCCGGGTCGCGGCATGACCTGCTTGCACACGGGCATCACGTGGGCGCAGCGCGGATGAAACGGGCAGCCTGATGGGGGATTAAGCGGGCTGGGTACGTCGCCGCCGAGCACGATCCGCTCTTGGGTCTGTCCCGGCCGCGGCTGCGGAATGGCCGACAGCAGCGCCTGGGTATAGGGATGCCGGGGCTGCCGGTACAACTCGTCGCCGGGAGCGGTTTCCACCAGCTTGCCCAGATACATCACCCCGATCCGGTCCGCGATGTAACGGACTACCGCCAGGTTGTGGGCGATGAACAGGTAAGTCAGGCCGTGCGCAGCCTGCAAGT
>VXOZ01000247.1 GCA_009839775.1 Chloroflexota bacterium
ATCGTATAGGCAATCAAATCCGCCAAGGCACCGGCCTCGTGGGTGTTGATCGCCTGCACGTAGGCTTCGTCCGGCAAGTCCTTGCTGAGTTCCACCGCCTCCTTGAAGAGCGCCAGCATCGCCTGCATCTGGGCATTAAGCTCTTCGCCCTCCGCGGCCGGCGGCTCGACGTCGATGGCCTGCACGCGAATGTGCGGGTCCAGTTGGAGAAAGTGGGTAATCGTCAGCCGGCGTTGTCCCTCCACCAGGATACTCACGCTGCCGTCCGGCATCTTGAGCGTGCGCCGTATGTTCACTTCTACGCCGACGAAGTAGAAGTCTTCAGGATTGACGTCATCGATGGTGGGATCGCGCTGCGTCACCACGAAGAGCCGCCGGTCGCTATCGAGCGCTTTGCTCACGGCCTCCAACGAGCGGTCGCGGGCGACGATGAGCGGCACCGTCATCCCTGGAAAGACGACCTGATCGCGGATGGCCAGCACCGGCAATTCCACCGGATGGAGCATCGCTTCCATTAAATCTACCTCAGGGTCGCGGCGGCCCGCGGACCGCGCCTTCTTCCTTCTTGCGCCATCACCCTTGGCCGCGGCGGTTTCCTCAGAGGATTCATCTGAAGCTTTTCGCCTTTTCCTTGCCACTGTCTTGCTCTCTTTTGCCATAGCTCCCCTTGCAACTATTCGACAGAAACCCCGCACCGCTTCAGAAGAGCGACGGGATTTTCCTGCTGTATCGTTTCGACCTGCGTACGCTCCAGACCCGCTCCGAGGATGATCTTCGCCACCAGTGACTCCGTGAGCAAGTCCCCCGGCGCGTGTGCGTCGCTGTTTACAATCATAGTAGCGCCGACTTCCCGGCAGACCCGCGCAACCCGACCGTTGGCGGCGCTGTGTCCTTTGCGGGCACTAAGCTCGAAAGCCAATCCGCGTTCCTGTCCGACCCGCGCGTCTGCCACGGTGAGCAAGCCGGGATGCGCCAACACGTCAACCGCCGCACACTCTGTAGCCGCGGCATTCGTGCCCGCGGGAACGGGTTCCGTAATCGTCTCGCCGTGCACCGCTACCACCTGCGCGCCCGCCGCCTTACAGCGTTCCGCCAGCGCGCCGAGCGCGCGCGGCGCGACGTGGGTGATCTCTACTCCCGCAAGCGCCGTAATCGGCAGTTCCCGGTTGATGATCTCACATTCGCGCAGCAGGGCTTCACACACGTATTGGTAGTTCGCATAGCCCACGTGGTCGGTCATTGCGATTGCCCGATACCCGGCGGCGACTGCGCGCTGCACAAGCTCCGCCGGCGAGAGTACGCCGTCACTGAGAAAGGTATGAGAGTGAAAATCGATTATCATGCACGGAGCGTCTCTAACGCCGCAAGGCTCAATTCGAAGTCTTACACTCAGTGTACCTAACGGGTAGGAGCGGCTTCAAACTGCCGCAGGCATCAGGCCTAACGCACGAACGCGCCCAGGGCTTTCGCGATGTCCCCACTGTTCACTACCGTAACTTCGCCTGCGTTGGCGAAAGGCGTGTCGACGCGCCACCACTGGAACGCCGCCCGCTGCGTGCGGACCACCACCACATTGCCGTAGTCGTGGCTGCCTGTGGGGAGGCCGTAGCGGACGAGCCAGTCCGGTGTCTTAAGCACAAAGTTGGCGATAGCCGGTACCTCGTACATGATGGGCATGTGCCGGGCCGCTATCTGGTCCCAGTTAAGGCCGTCATCCGCGGACGTATCAATCGGTGGGGGAACGAGATATTGGGTTGCAAGGACAGGGTCGAAACCCTGCGCGCTCAGCATGTCGAAGACGTTGAGATAGACGAAGGAGCGGGTTGCCGACTGCCATTGCAGCACGCCCTTTTGGAAGAATTGCGTCGGCCGGCCCTCGTAGGTAATGGCCCGCGTGAGCGGATAGCCGAGAGCGTCAACGCCCCCGGCGCGCCGGAACTCTGCGAGGAAAGGTACCTCGCCATACGCTTCCGAACCGTTCACAACGTCATAGCACGGCAAGGTCACTACCCCATCGGCAAGCGTGGGCGTTTGCCCGGTCGTCTGGCCGTAGCAAGCGTAATCTTCGCTAACATACTCCGTCACAAGCTGCGGCGTGCCCTGTACGAAGCGCAATTGGAGCATGTGCGGCAGAAAAGCGGATTGCGTTGAGAACGACCACGTGCGCGCAAAGGGACCGACCTCGCTTGCCACGGCATTGCCGGTGATGCTCACCGTAATCGTCTGGCCGGCGCCCAGCGGCAGTTTAGTCATGAAGTACGTCCAGCCGTCGTCGTCAACGCGATGGAAGGACAAGGGCACGCCGGTTTGGTCGAGAATCTGCACGTCTGTTATGTGCACCGGCTCTTGCGCCCACGGCGACGCGCCGACACTTATGGGACTGCCAACGTAGCCCTCGGCATCCGGCAGCGGGTTCGGAATCTCAGTTCTCGGCAAGAAGCTGTGCGGCACGTCGCTTTGGCCCGCTCCCGGATAGATGTAGAGGCGATCATCGTCCGGCAGGCCGTCAACGCAGCCCCCAAAGTCGAACACACTCCCGCCCACGCTCTGTCCGTAGCCTACCAACACCAACGCCGGATGCAGCATAATCGTGCGGTGATAGACGCTATTCACCAGCGCGTCTACGGCCGCCACCGGATCGCCGCTAAGGGTGGAGGCAGACTCACCGGAGCACGTACCGGTAAACCCGGCAGCCTGTATGCGGTCTGCCGGTGTCGCGCCGGTGAAACCGGCACTCGTAGGATCCTGGTAGTGTCCGGTAAAGCCATTCTCGGCATAGTACGCCGCATGCGCTTCCGCCGCCTGCTGTAGCGCCGGATCGGCCCGCACGGGAGGTGCCTGCGCATACGCGCGCAACTCATTCAGACGGGCAATTGCTTGCTCTTGGGGCGTGGCGCTCGCCGCCTGTAGCGGGACGTACGGCGCGTAGAGGATACCGAGGACGGCCAGCGCAAACGCCGCCAAACAGCGCCTGATATTTAGGCCAAGTCTCATCGCAGCAGTGGAATGGAATATGTCTTTAAAGCGCAGTCCGACCATGCGACACAATGAACCTGAGGGGGAACCCCGCAAAGTGGATAAACTACCTATCTCCAGAATAAACCCACGCCACCTCTTTCGTCAGCCCCACCTGCCGCTTCAACGCTCCCGTTCCGTAAGCCAGATCGGACTCGCCCAGGCCATTTGGCGGTTGCCCTGTGTGACGCGGAGGTAGTAGAAGACAAAGGGATGGTCGTCGGGAAACGTGGGCTGCAGCGCCAGCGCCGCCAGAGGATCGGTGTCGGTCCATGCGCCTTCC
>VXOZ01000449.1:0-2950 GCA_009839775.1 Chloroflexota bacterium
GCTGTGGACCAAACGGAAGCCGCTTTCTCTTCCATACCTTGCTTCACAAGCAATTGTAAGTCCGGCGAGCAAGTAATCCGAGTCTCGTTCTTTGCATTATGGTTCCAAAGAGAAGGGTATGTGGCGGTTGGAGAAGGTGGGCCTTTCGTAAAAGGTCCGCTTGAACCAGCAATGTTGATGTGGTACCACCCGCGCCTACCTACGTCGCTAAGGGCCGCAATCCTCAATTCTGTGGAAAAGCCTTGTCCTGGCAGCCATAGCCTAGACTGAGACAGAGCATAGGCAGTTTGTGCCAGGGAGCAATCCAACAAACGAACCGCGCCCCAATTGTAACCACCGTAAGGCGCAGTCATAGATTCTCCGATAATCTCCTCTCCTACCGTCAGAGGCGCACCACCATATGGCCCGTCTTCAATGCCTCTCACTTGCTTGGTGGAGATCACCTCCCTTGCAAGCGAGTTTGCGTTAGCAGACCCTTGAGGCCTATGCCTCAGCGACGAGAAGAGCGCACGGTCAATAGGTGATTCATCTGGCTTGATCTTGCGAGCAATTACCAGACACTCTGCCATCCCTGTGTCCGCTGAAAAGGAGAGTCCATCGTTGTCCACAGCGGCTAGGGTGAGCACATCCAATTCTGTATATTCGTCGGCAATCAACCCCCGAAATTCCTGCCAGGACTGACCGGACGCAGCTGACAGCGGAAGCACCAATGCTAAGATCCCGCCGGGCTTGATCTTCTTGTGGGCCAGAGCCGCAAACGCTGAGGCAATGCCAGCATAGCCATGGTAGCAAGTGCCTTTCGTGTACTTACTAAGGCTTTTTGCCATTTCCTTCTGCGTAACATAGCCGGTGCTCAATCCCTTGAAGTGTTTGATTGAGTCCTCGGCCCTTTCGCTGCCTTCCCAATCGGAGCCCGGTCTTGTAAACGGGGGATTCATGATTACCAAGTCGAAACGCTCATCCGGCATGTCCACAGTAACCTGTGCTGCCGTTTCCTCGCCTATGCTGCCGGTGCGGAGGGCGGGGTCGCTGGTGTTGAAGAGGGTTTGCACGTCCGAGCGTTGCAGGAGTTCCAGCGAGCCGATCTTGACCGTGCCGTCGGGCTGGCGGCCGTAGGGCATGGTGTAGAGGCGGGAGCTGCCGAAGCCGACGGCGGGTTCCACGCCGGAGAGGGTGGAGCCGGTGATGTGGATGGCCGAGGGCATCACGTCGCAGCCGTAGAGGACGTCCTCCATCATCACCTGGTGCAGGGCGGCCGGATCGCCGCCTGCGCGCTCGTGTTTGGCCGCGACCTGCTCGTACACTGCCGATAGCAGCGCGCCAGTGCCGCAGGCGAAATCGGCCACCCGCAGCGTGCCGATGGCGGCGGCATCCGCCCAGTCCACGCCGTGCAGCTTGGCCACGGCCAGCCGCGCCAGCAGCGCCGCCGACGCGGGCAGCGTATAGAACGTCGCCAGGTACTTGCGGTCGGCAATGAGGCGCTGGAAGATGCGGCCGGTCAGGTCGTGGGAATTCGCCACGCCCAGGGCGCTGACCGACTGCGCCGTAGCCCGCAAGCGCCACAGTATCTGCGCCGCTTCAGCGGCCGGCAACTGCTCCAGAATATCTTTCGCCACGGCAAAGATGGCCCAGTAGTTGATATCTAAGATATCCTGCCAGGCCGCGAGCACCGCGCTCTGGGGATTGGCAACGGTGTCCCCGCAAACGATGCCCAGCGGCTTCACGCCGTCATACATGCCGGCGATGCGCTCGTGAAAGACCAGGGCGTTGGCGATGATGGCGCAGGCCATGCGGCGGGTCTGGGGCACGTTGCTCATGCCCAGCAAACGGGCGATGGTCAGGGTGACGGCCTGGCGGTTCGTGTCCATCTCGTCCAGAATCTTTGCCGCCGCGCCGATACCTTCCTGCAGGATGGTGGTAGCCTCATCCACGGCCCGCTGCGGCACGGAGACCAGGCGCGCGAGATCGGCGAGGTCCTCAGGCGATCCCTCCAGCCAGCCGGACGCCGGAAAGCGAGTGACGCCATTGCTTTCCTCGGTGAAAACGCAGTAAGAGAGACGCGCCTGCCGCAGAGCGGAACGGAGGTCGTCAGCGTCACCGATTGCGTCCGGATAGCGCAGGGCGATGGCGGCCTCAATGCGGCGTCCGCTGGCGGCTACCTCCAATCCCAACCGCGACTGTGCCTCAGCCTCCGCGTTCACGGCAGGCAGGTACTCAGCCTCGATCACCACCGGCGCGCGGTCGTTCGCCGTGATGAGGATGTCCGGGCGCAACCCGGGATGACCGGTGATGGTCCGGGTGTTCTCAGAGCGCACGTCGGTGCGGGCGAGCATGCCCGTGAGCACGCTGCCCAACACGTTATTGACGCTCGGTTCGGTCTGGCGCGGCATCTCCTGTGTGCCTCCCCGCACTCGCTCCGGCAAGGTTATTCCAGAGCACTAGTACCATTCTACGCCGTACCGGCATACGGGGCAGGTATTGCCGCTTGGCGCTTCACCACCTGCCCCTTCGCATTGTCCTTCACGCCTGCAAAGCCCCCACGCCGCCTTACCAACCCGCTCTCTGAGAGCCGGCTAAGACCTTCCTATGATTTTCCTAAGCATCTGCACACATCTCTCTTTCCCTGTCCTACGCTGGAAGTAGAGGGACTGAGCGTGTACGCAGACGGTGTACCAGGCGGCGGACGACCCTCTGCAACCGTCTCGAAAGGCGGCACCATGCGCAGGTACAACGACCCGCTAGGTCAAAGCGCGTACCGCGATGCTAGCGGTCAGCGCACGTACCGCGATCAATTCGGGCAACACCCAAACAGAATTGGTTGCGTGCAGCGCTTGTACGGAGAGGGCCTCGGACAACGTGCCGGGCGGCGGGGGCGGCCCGGCCCGCCGGGGGGGGGGGGGGGAATTGGCGCGGAGGGGGGGGGGGGGGGGGGGGGGGGGGGGGTTTTGTT
>VXOZ01000449.1:2960-3294 GCA_009839775.1 Chloroflexota bacterium
AACGGGCGGGGCGGCGCGGCCTGCAGGCCGCAACGTCTTGGGCGCTGCAAATGGCCGAGACTCTGGCTGCGCTCGTGGCTGTGGTGCTCTTTGGGTTGGCTGCCGCGTTCAGTCCCTCTTACCGTCCCACGACGCGGGGCACTGCCGCTCCTTACGTCGGGCACTGCTTCACGCTGCTCCGCATGTATACCGATCCCCGACCTCTGGCGCTTCTTTCTTCCTTCACTGACGGATTGCGCCTTATTTTCGTCCTTTAAGGCGTCCGCGCGCGCAATACTCCGGCACACGACGGACGACCCGACAAGAGGCGGGGGACAAGCCCCCGCGCTACTTT
>VXOZ01000352.1 GCA_009839775.1 Chloroflexota bacterium
GCCGTAGCGCATAGGTTTCCGTGCACTTTATGGGGTTGTGCACGGAAACGAGCGCTTTTCCCGTGCACAATTCTAGGATTTGCTTGCCTGTCAAATGTTAAATGCCCCGCAAAGGGCCGCAAAACGCTGATGCCCTTTCCTTTTCTATCCCGTTTTCTCGGCTGCCCCTAACTCTGGCAGGACCGGTTGCGAACAATCTCCACCCCCGGCATGCCGGAGCGCCCTGTTGTAGGGAAGAGCGTGGGCTTGCCAACGCGGACTCGCACTGAGTCGCTTGCAGGAAAGTCCTCTAGCAACTCAACGGCAATCCTGGATGCTAAGTGTTCCAGGAGTTTGCAGGGCGTGTTCTCCACCACAGCGACGACGTGCTGGTAGACAGCCCCGTAGTCTATGGTGTGAGCGACGTCGTCGCTCTGCCCCGCCCGGTGCAGGTCGCAGCGCAACTCCAGGTCGAAGCGCAACACCTGGCGGGTGTCGCGTTCTTCAGCCGTTACACCGATGTGGGCGGCGACGCGCATGCCTTCTATGAACACAGCATCCTGTGCCATCCGTGGTTTTCCTTCCCGCAAATAGCTAGGCTTCGCCGCATACTTAACCAAGACCCCAGACACACTTGGCTTGCGCGCAGCCTTCTGCCCAGTTAGGCAATGCCGTCGCTAGCTTGTGTGACGTTCAGCCGCTGCCGCACGGCCTCGAAGAGCAAGATGCCTGCGGCCATGCCGACGTTCAAGGATTCCACGCCGCGTGCCAGTGGGATCGAGGCTGCGGCGGTTTGCAAACTTCTGCCAAAGTCGCTGGTACCGTGTGCCTCAGCGCCCACGATCAGCAAGGTTGGCTCAGTCCAATCTAGCGTGTCGTACCGCTCCCCGTCCCGCGCCACCGCCACGATACGTTGCGGAAACCTGCTGGCAACGGCATGCACGTGGTCCTCGCTGCGGAGGCTGAGAAGCGTCGTACGAAAGTGGGCGCCCATGGCCCCGCGCAGTACCTTGGGATTATACGGATCCACGCTGCCGGGCCCAAAGAGCACCCCGTCGGCATTGGCGGCCGCGGCGGCACGCAGGATCATGCCCGCGTTCCCCGGGTCCTGTACGCCGTCGAGGAGCACCGCCAGTGTTGCCTGGGGCGCCAGCGCCATGTCTTCCGGCGCGGAACACACCGCCACCACCCCCTGGGGCGTGGCCGTATCCGCCAGTGCCGCGAAGACATCCGGCGCGACGTGGCTGAGCGCGTAGGTACCATCCGCAGCCAAGCCGTCATGGAACGCGCGGCTGCGGGCGTGGGAGGCGAGCAACTCAGGACAGATGAAGAGTGTGGTCACACGCGCGGCAGCCAGCGCCTCCTCCACCAAGCGCACGCCTTCCACCACGAACGCTCCCTCCTTCCGCCGCTGCCGCGACGACTGTAATAGCGCCCGCACCCGCTTGATCTGCGGGTTGTCCTTGCTCATGATGTAGTGCGGAATGGTGCTCATATGGTGTGATTTTTGCAATATGCCTTTGTCCCAGACGCCCTTCTACAGACATCCCATCCGTTAGCGTGGCAGACTCATTCAACCACCGCCGAAACAAATAACTGGTACCCCACACTGCCTTTCTCGTGAAAAGCTCGTCCACTGCCCGATTCGGAACCGGGATTGGACTCTTCCGCCATTCTGGACTCCGGCTTTCGCCGGAGTGAGGGCGTGCGGGTCCCATACCTCTTCATTATTTTCTGCGCAAGCGACTATGTACCTTTACTGTAGCGCGGGGGCTTGTCCCCCGCTCCGGGACACACGTGCTCGGGGAAGATAAGGATGGATTCCGCGCCCCGGCACGGGGCGAGCATGCGCGGGAATGACGATCATACCGCACCGGTGACGTCGGCAAGTCTCCTAACCTAGCATACCGTGCATCGCGAGGAGGCTTCACACAGGTTTCATTCATCCGACCGGCCCAACAACTCCCGGAGCGCGGTGCACTGGGTCAGGAACGCGGGCGCGGAGCGGAAAGCATGAGGGTCCTCGTGGTGGTTGTCGAATACCGTCGTTTCAGCAGCCGGCGGCTGGGTGAGCACGAGCACACGCTGGCCGAGAAAGACAGCTTCCTCGATGTTGTGTGTGACGAGCACCGTGGTCAGGCCGTGTTCCCGGATGAGCTCCAAGACGACGTTCTGCAGGCGTTCGCGGGTGAGGGCGTCGAGGGAGTTAAACGGCTCGTCCATGAGCAACAGGTTAGGCTGGAAGACCAGCGTGCGGGCAATGGCCGTGCGCTGGCGTTGGCCGCCGGAGAGCTGAGCAGGATAGTGGTCGCGCAGCCCCGCGATGTCAAGACGATCCAGCCAGTACGCCACCTGCTCTTCCTGCTCGCCGCGTGATACGCCGCGCAATTGCAGGCCGAGCCGCACGTTGTCCCACACCGTCGCCCACGGCAGCAAGCCGTAGTCCTGCAGAATCAAGCCCGTTGTGCTGCCCGGGTGCGGCTTTCCGACCGCGCTGCCGTCGACGCGCACTGTACCCGCTTGCGGTTGGCGCAAGCCCGTAAGCAAGTAGAGCAGCGTGGACTTGCCGCAGCCGGAAGGACCGATGACGGCCCATGCTTCTCCGGGCGCAATCTGCCAAGAAAAACCTTGGAAGATTGGTTGCCCTTCGCGGTAGAAGAACGAAACGTCCTGCAGTTCCGCGCGCGGTATGGCAGCAATGTCTTCAGGAGCGGAGTTTCCCGTCTCGTGTAAGGCCAGGCGCTGCGCACTCATTGTACTGCTCCACTCGCGACGGATTGTGCGCACACCAACGTTCACAGGTTTCAGTCGTGGGAATGCGCTGAATTCTGCGGCGCGCTTCGACTAGGGCTCGATTGAGACTAAGCTTTGCAAAGCCCACTCGGCACGAATGGCTGCTGAGTTCTTACAACCACATTCGAGCTGCAGATTCGCGTCGGCTTGCTCACTTCGACCTATCCAGGCAGGAAACGCGTATCCACGAGATTCTCGTAGGGTATCGCCTCTTGCAGCAAGCCGCGCTCCACGGCCCACTGACCCACCGCCTCAAACTCCGCTTGCGGCACCACTGCCGCTTCAGGGAACGTGGGCACCGAGAACTGGCCGAACAGCGGCGGTGGAATGCGGCCGCGTGCTTCCATCAGGTCCTGATAGTTGCCTGGGTTGCTGTTGATGCGGTTTACGCCGGCCTCAAAGCCATTCATGAAGCCGCGCACGGTCTCTTCATGGTCCGCAATCACTTCACTGCGGAACGAAAGGAGCGAGGCCCCAAACTGGGTTTCGGCATCATCCCGGATGAGGCGCGTCCCGGCGG
>VXOZ01000035.1 GCA_009839775.1 Chloroflexota bacterium
GTACGGTCGTACTCTCTTTCTCGGTGCCGACCACGGCTAGAACAGTTGGCCCAGCAAGTCCATGGCGCACTTCTCCATGGCAGGACCCGTGCCGACGTCGCCTAGGGACGAGTACCCTGCCCAGGTCTCATAGCCGCCGTGCTCGGTCAGCGCTTTATCCGTGCAGACGTAGCCAATATAGCCATTAGCCAGGCTTACGACGAACTGCGGCGAAGCGGGCGACTGCTGCTTGATGTTCAAACCGAATTCGACGAAGATCTCGCCGGGCAGCGCCACGATGGACGCATCGCCGAGCCGCAGGGCCTGCACCGACGCGGTGTGCTCCATAGGCATCTCCGCCAGCCGCTGGCATTCAACCGCGTAGACATCCGAAAGCGCGTGTGGCAACGTCTGGCCGACTACCCAGCTAAACGGCCCTGAATCGTAGCCGGTGTACGTACCCGCGGGTACTGCCAGGATCTTCTCGGCTACCGCGAGGTCTTCTGCCGTAATCGTCTTTCGTCTAAATTCAAACGAGCCTACGGCTGCCCCCAGCACGAGTTCGTCCTGCATCTCCATAAGTTGAATCTCGGTGATGAGATGGCCGGCGAGCACGTTTGCCATCTTGATGGCCTGCTTGTGGCCGCTGACGGTCCAGCGCATCTTGCCGCTGTAGTCTTGGTTATTGATGTCGCCCGATGTGCCGTTCCAGACCATGCCGACGCACTGGGGATGGAGATACTTTTGGATGAGCCGGTGGAAGTGCCCAAAGTAGTCGGCAGAAACAGCGAGGCCGTTATCGGTGCCAACGTAGTGCAGAACGAAGTTGGATACGGCTGCAAGGGGACGGCCGTCTGTTCCTTCCACGTAGAGCATCGTGACTTCGGGGTCGATGGGATAGGTGGGCTTGATTTTGTCGGGGTTGTCCACGCCCGGATTCATGCGCACGGTGCCGTCGCGCATGTGCCAGCGGCGATTGAACGAGATGCGGTCCTCATGGGCCGTCGCAAAACCGATGCGCGCGGCCTGCATGCGGTGCGTCGCCACTTCTACTGCATCCGCAATCTTGAGGGGCACCCATGCGATATACTCATCGTTCCCAGGGGTGCCGAGCAGATCGGCGATGCCGGCGGCGGTGTGCGTGTGCGTGGCGTTGATCATGACGTTTTCAGGCGGTATGCCGCAGCGCTCAGCCACACGCGCCTTTGCCGCATCGGCTATGCCTTGCGGCATCGCAATGAGGTCACACGTGACCAGCGCAACGCGCATGTCACCGTTATCCAGCACCAACGCCTTTGCCAATAACTCGTCGTCGACGTTTTCGGCGTAACGCGTGCGATGGCTGCCTGGAACTTCCACACCAAGCCACGGGGTGATGTTCGCCGTAGCAGCGCCGGCCTGCAGTGATGTACTCACGTGCGTCACTCCTTGTGTTCACGCTTCACGCAATATATCGCGGTAGTCGCAAGTATAGCGCACCACAGTGTCAAACGGAAATGATCTCGGGACCGGATGAAGGATTGCCCGGTTGTGTCAAAAAGTGCAATGTTTCAGCCTACTTCCGCCACCTCCCATACCCGCGTTCCTCGTCTCGTAAACGCACAATTGACAACGGTCGGGGCTACACCTTACGATAAGTGCAAACCCTACAAAGTAGTAAGGATTGGCGACAATGTTAAGATTTGCTGAAGAAATCATGCTCCTGCTCCTCGATGATGAGAGCGGAGAATTCGCCCACATCCCGGAGTGGTCCCTGCGCTATGCCCTGGCGGGTGCGGTGTTGATGGACATCGCGTTGGAGAACAGGATCGACACCGATCCAAAGCGTCTAACCCTCCTTGACCCCACTCCCACCGGTGACGATCTACTGGACCCAACCCTGGCCAGCATCGCGCAATCAACCGAAGTGCACGACATTTGCCATTGGATCGAGCACACGGCTGAGAATGCGTACTCAATTCGCGATAAAGCGATGAAGCGACTCATCACGCACGGCATTCTGGAAAGCCGAGACGATCGCTTCCTCTGGGTGTTCCGGTCGCGGCGCTACCCGGTGATTGACGGCAAAGCCGAGCGCGAGGTAAAGCTGCGGATCATGGAAGTGCTCTTCAGCGACGTGATTCCTGATCCGCGCGACATCGTGATCATTTGCCTCGCGGACGCATGCGGTATCTTCCGCACGTTGCTCTCCAAGCAAGAATTGAGACAGGCCGCCACGCGCATCGAACAGGTGCGCAAGCTGGACCTCATCGGTCAGGCCGTCTCACAGGTGGTTTGGAACATCGAGGCGTCGCTGGCGCTTTCCATGCACCCCATGGCGTAGCGGCCAAGACTCCCACCCGCACCTCTCTGATTTACGCGCCGTGCGCGTGCTCGGCAACGCTCACTGCAGGGCCGACTGTATAGCATTCGCTCGCAGCAGCATGCGCGCCGGCGATGGTGCCGACGGAAGGCCGCTTTTCTGCACAGAAACAGAACCGGTGGGCCTCGCCAAAGAGGCTAATCGTCCCTTCATAGTGGGATACTTCGGTTTGCTATGAATCGCACGCCTGCGCTTTGCATTGCACACCCCATCTTTCCTGACTAGACCCAGAGTTCTGCAAGCTGCCGGCCGGCGATCTCCACAAGACGCTCGGCCGTACCTGCTGCGGCAATGGAATGGGGCGAGGCCCAGCTCTCGTAGCCACCCTGTTGCTCCAGCGCCTCTTGCGTGCAGATATAGCCGAGATAGTCATTGGCGAGTTCGGCGATGAGCGTGGTCTGAAAAGGGCTCTGCGCTTTGATGGCCAGGCCCGTTGCCGCAAAGACTTCTCCAGGCAGAGCTACCAGCGCAGCACCCCCAATCCGCAGTGACTGTACCCGCGTATCCAGCTCTTGCGGTAGGGCGGCCAGGTCGATGCATGCTTGTGCATAGACGTCTAAGAACCGTCTATGCACCGGTTGGCCGACCACCCAGCTAAACGGGCCGGAGGCGTACGCGAAAGTAGTGGGATCGCGCAGGATGCGCCGGGCCGTAATCAGGTCTTCCGATGTGATGGTTTTGCGGGTATAGGTCACGGTCTCCAATACGGCGTCAAGCGCGCAGGCGTCGTGCAGTTCCAGCAGTTGACATTCGCTGAGTACATGGCCTGCGAGCACGGCAGCCATCTTTTTCGCTTGCGCATGACCTGCTGCGCTCCATTCACGGCGGCCGCTATAGTCGATATTGTTGATGTCTCCTGACGTGCCGTTTTGGAGTATAGGTAGACACTTGGGGCCGGGCGCGCGCTGCACTTCCGCCGTAAAATGCCCGTAGTAGTCTGCAGAAAGG
>VXOZ01000294.1 GCA_009839775.1 Chloroflexota bacterium
GCCAATCCCTACGGCTTTTCGGTTCAGCAAAAGTCCATGCTGTTGCCACCGCTTATTGCGGCTCTTGAAGCACTGGATTTGGAAGTGTGGGAGCCTTTCGCGCGGAACAACCAGGTTGACTTCTCGGACTCTTCATGGGCTTACCAGGTTGGCCAAGCTGACTATCGCGATGTCATTGCTGCGGACGGCATCTTCGCCGTAGTCAACGGCGTCCCTCCCGATGAAGGCGTTATGGTCGAGCTCGGCATGGCAATCGCTTTAGGTAAGCCTACATTCCTGTTTCGCGACGACATGCGCACCGCGACCGATAGCGGCACGTATCCCTTGAATCTTATGCTCTTCACCGGCATACCCGAAGAGGGTTGGCAGGACTACTATTACACGAGCATCGAGGAAATCAACGCGCCGGACAAAGCGCTGGCGAGGTGGGCTAGAGAGAGATGACCTTTAAGGCTCATCCGTAGACAGACCCCCACTGTCGGGGGTCTTATTTCTTCCTGGAGACGATGGGTGGACCCTTGAGAGAGTAGACCGATGGGACAATTCAGACCTGAGATTCCGGCTTGGCTTGCTAATCTGGCCCATGAACGCGGCCTCAGTCGCCGCGGCCTCTTGAGACTCTTGGGGACCGGAGGGGCCGCTGCGGTCCTCATGGCCTGCGCGGAAGTCCGCGTGCCCGCAGGCACGGAGCAGGCATTGAGCCCTGCGGCAGGTGAGCCAGAGAGTGCCTCCACCATCGGAGGGGAAGACGCGGCAACCGCATTCTATAAAGATACGACGCCCTTTCTACAGTACGGCGAGAAGGGATTGGAGTCTTTACTCGCGGACATGCAAGGATTTGTTACACCAAATCGCCTCTTCTTTGTGCGAAACAACTCCACCAGCATGGACGTCACCACGGACGACTGGCGGCTCTCCGTTAACGGCGACGCTGTTTCTCATCCGCAGGAGTTTACTTACGCGGACATTCGAAGACTGCCCAGCCGGACAGTGGTGTCATACTTGGAGTGCGCCGGCAACCAACGCGCTATGTTCGATCTGGTCAAAGGTCAAGCGGCGCAAGGGACGCAGTGGATGACCGGCGCGGTGGGTAACGCCGCCTGGACGGGGGTTGCCTTGAGAGATGTGCTTGAACTAGCGGGGGTGAGCGCGGATGCGGTTAGTGTGCTGCTGGTCGGTCTCGATGCAGATTCACCGGAAGGCGGCTGGCGCCGGGCCTTGCCGATTGAGAAAGCCATAGACCCCGACACCCTCTTGGCATACGCGATGAACGGCGAGGATCTTTCCAAGGACCACGGTTACCCGCTGCGGGCGCTCGTGCCCGGCTGGGTCGGCAGCGCGAGTGTCAAGTGGCTGAGCCGCATTGTCGTCTCTGCCGAACAGCACTGGACACGCAACAATACGAGCTCTTACGTTCTCATTGGGGACGCCTATCCGCCGGAAGGCCAGGCATTAGGCAAGGTGCTCACTACCCAGGTGATCAAGAGCGCGCTCGCGCTCCCGTGGCCCGCCGCACTCGCCGCCGGCCCACATCGCTTGCGCGGATACGCGCATTCACCGTTTGGACCGATCGCCCAGGTGGAATGGAGCACTGATGCTGGCTCAACGTGGCAGGACGCACGGGTGCTGGAGCCGCAGATCCAGCACTCATGGGCGCGCTTTGAATTCGCGTGGGATGCTCCGGCAGGAGAATACACGCTCATGACCCGCGCGACTGACGCAGCCGGCAATATCCAGCCCAACGAAATCCCTTTCAACGAGAAGGGCTACCTCTTCAACCAGCCGCTCCCGCATCCGGTTCGGGTTGCATGATAGGACGCAGGTTGCCTACGCAGCCCTGCGCGGTTGGCCTCGTTTCCCTTACTATGGAAATAGAGGGTTCTGCAATGGGACGTCCCCGCTAGGTGAACTACAAATGAATCTCGCTTTGAGGAGCTTATTGTGCCCAGACCCGGCCTTGCCGTGGAGGCAATTGAACTATCGAAAACATATCGCAATGGTGTAGTAGCCAATGACGACCTAAATGTCGCTGTGCGCCGCGGTCAGGTGTATGGCCTTCTCGGTCCCAATGGGGCGGGCAAGAGCACGTTCGTCCAGCAGGTCATGGGACTCATCCGGCCATCTTCAGGCCATGTTTGGGTCTTTGGCGTGGATGCAGACCGTGATCCTGAGCGCGTCAAGCGCATGATCGGTTACCTGCCCCAGACGTCATTTGCCATGCGCGATCTGTTGGCGGAAGAAGCTATTTACTTCACCGGACGCCTCAAAGGCCTTTCACATAAGGAGACCCTGCGCCAGCGCGACTCGTACATCGAGCAGTTTGAAGTCGACGAAATCCGGCGCAAACCCATCAACCAGCTTTCGGGCGGCATGCAGCGCATGACGGGTTTCATCATGGCCTTGCTCGGCAGTCCGCCGCTTTTGGTGCTCGACGAGCCGACCAACGACCTCGATCCCCTGCGCCGCCGGGCGGTCTGGGAAGCCATTCGCCGGGTGGTTGTCTACGATGGCGCCGCCTGCCTGCTGGTGACCCACAACGTGCTTGAGGCCGAACGGGTCGTAGACAGAGTTGCCCTGATCGACGAGGGACGCGTGCTCGCCGAGGGTACGCCCGGCGCGATGAAGAGCCGCCTCGGCGATACCATCCGTCTGGAACTCTGGCTGCGGGACGGTGCCGCCCTTTCCAGAGCCCAAGAAGCGCAATTGAGCACACTCGGCGCCCTACACCATCCGCGACCGCGGCACATTCTTCTGCGCGTGCCGCAAGAACGGGTTGGCCGGACAATCGACAGCGTCTTGGCGGAGATTGGCGCAGACGCGGTAGAGGACTTTCGCCTGGCAACCGCCTCCTTGGAGGATGTCTACGTTGAGATGGTTGGCCGTTCCCTCGAAGAGAGCGAAGGTGATGAAGCGGCCCAGCCTTCAGATCAAGAGCACGTTGGCGCTGAGAGCGCCTTGCGTTAGAGGAACTTTATGACAAGTACAAATCCGTCACGCCTGGATGCAGTTTGGAGACGATTCGTCCACTTCTGGCGAAACTACTACCATCTGTCTGCCGTGATCGTGTTGGAGTTCAGGCAGTGGATCACGATGATCCTTTCGATCTCGGTGTTGCTCAATCTCGGCATGGTCTTTGCGTTTTCCTTCATTAGCGGTTCGCGGGAGCCCGAGATTGGCCGCTATTTCGTATCCGGCGCGGCGGTCATGTCGTTAGTGACATTGGGCATCATGATGGTTGCCCAGGACATGGCGCAGTCGCGGCGCCACGGCCCCCACCGCGACCCG
>VXOZ01000336.1 GCA_009839775.1 Chloroflexota bacterium
ACATGGTGTGCGGCCCCAACGCCGCCTTGCCGAACCAGCCCTGGAAGCGCCTATCGGTAATGGATACACCGGACTTAACCGCGAGCCGGTCGAGCACGTGAAAGCCGACGTTGTGGCGGTTGGCGGCGTATTTCTTTTCTGGATTACCCAGCCCGACGATGAGCCAGCGGGCGGGTTCTTCCGATAATTGTGACATGGTAGTGCCTGGACGAACCTATAAAAATGCCTGTTTTCTTGTATTCCCCTCACCCTAACCCTCTCCCACCGGGAGAGGGGATCGGAGACTGTTGCGCGGGGCTTGTCCCCCGCTCCCGAGGGTGCGCTTAGCTCATACGAATGCAGAAGATGGATTCCCGCGTTCGCGGGAATGACGGTCTCAACCGCTGCCAGTTGTTGGCGCTTCACACCATCGCTTCTTGTGTGCTTTCTTTGTAGCGCGGGGGCTTGTCCCCCGCTTCTTAGCACGATACGTTCCCACCATTCCGGGCCAGGCCGTTTAGCTACCAATTAGCAAGCCGTCCGCCTTCACTGCCTGGTACAGCGCGAACCATGCAGCGAGCGAAAGCTCCTGCGGACGGCACTGCGGCGCTATGCCGGCATCTTTCAGTAGCTCGCGCATGCGGTCGTCCTCAATCCGCAGCAACGAGCGCACGGAGTTGTGCACCTGCTTGCGGCGTTGGGCAAAGCCCGCGCGCGCCAAGCGCAGCACGTCGTCTACGGCTTCCGCGGGATAGTAGGGCTCTTCGCGCTTGACCACCTCCACCACGGCGGAATCCACCTGCGGCGGCGGAAAGAACGCCTGGGCCGGCACGCCAAAGAGGTATTCTGGTTTCGCGTAGGTCTGCACGAGGAGAGAAAGATAGCTCGTCTCACCCGGCTGCGCGCAAACGCGCTCCGCAACCTCGCGTTGCAACATGATCACCATGCGTTGCGGTCCGGCCTGATGCGCCGCAAGCTGCCTGATCACCGGCGTCGCGACACTGTACGGCAGGTTCGCAGCCAGCACGTACGGTTCCGCGCCAAAATACGGCTGCGGATCGAACCCGACGGCGTCCTGGTGCACCGTCTCGACATTCGGATAGAAGGCAAGCGTGGCATCGAGCAACGCCAACATGCGGGCATCGATTTCCACGGTCACCACACGCTGCGCCGACTCCGCGAGGCAGACGGTCAGACTGCCAAGGCCGGGCCCAATCTCCAGAATCTGATCGTGTTTCCCCTGCATTACGTGGCGCATGACGGCGCGCAGCACGCCCGGGTCGGCCAGCATATGTTGACCGAGCTTCCGGCTCAGGCGGATGTCAACCCGGCGCAGCAGTGCCCGCATCGTGCGCGGGCGGCACAGGTCACGCGCTTGCGCGGGGATATCATATACTTCGGAATCAATCATCACTTGCTTGTGAGTGGAAAGCAGCGCCCGGTAGCGCAGGTTACAAACCTGCGTCGCACAATCTTTAGTGCGGTGCGCGACCCTTATAGTACAGAACGCCCCTAGTTCTTATAATACCGTAGAGAAGGCTAGGACATTCCGAAGCGAGAAGGAGCGGAAACCATGCGGGTGCAGGCAATCGGCGCGCATCCTGACGACATTGAGCTGCTGTGCGCGGGCACGCTGGCGAAATATGCGCAGCAGGGACACCACGTGACCATGTGCTACGTGTGCAACGGCGGGCTGGGTCACGTGGAGATCATGCCGCCCGAACTCAAAGAGGTGCGTAAGCAGGAGTCCATAAACAGCGCTAACGTGATCGGCGCGGACTTCCAATGGCTCGACATCGACGACGCCGATGTGCGCCAGAATACCAACGAGGCGATTGCGCGCCTGATCGACGCCGTGCGCGAAGCCCAACCGGACGTCATCATCACCCATTCGCCCAACGACTACATGGACGACCATCGCCTGGTGGCCGAGCTCGTGCTGAAAGCAAGTTTCGACGCCACCATCCCCCATCTGGTTTCCAAGCAGGAAAACCCCGCCCAGCTCGTGCCCATCTTCCACATGGATACACTATTGGGCGTGGACTTTCTGCCGGAAATGTGGGTGGACATCAGCGAGACCCTCGCGCCCAAGCGCCTACTGCTCGCGTGCCGCGAAAGCCAGTATGCGTGGCTAATGGAACACGACAACATTGACTACATTGATTCCATGGTCACGGTGGCGAAATACCGCGGCCTGCAGGTCGGCACGCCCTACGCGGAAGGCTTCCGCCAGGTGCGCGTCTGGGGCCGCACGACTACGGTGCCGCTGCTGCCGACCGACATCGCGCGGGGATAGTAGTCATAGACTATTAGGGTTGTGGTGTTGAGCGGCGAAATCTAGCCTGGCTGGATGGGCGCGTCTAGGATTTCAAGTAAATCGCGAAAGACGTAGCGCCTTGGCCACGTTTCAGAATGGTATTCAACCATTCCCAGACCGGCGAACCGGTCAAGTATTCGTCTGGCGCCCGCAGGAGAGATGTCCAGCAGTCTTGCCGCCGTCGGCGCAGTCATGAACGGCCTTTCGCAAAGAATATCGAGCAGCACGAGAGCGTTTGCAGACTCCCGGTTGTTCTGTAAAGACTCTCTCATTGTGTCGTGGAGGTCTCGCAACTGCCTTGCGCGGTGCAGGGCATCGCGGGCCTGTTCAACCACGCCATCCAAGAAATACCTTATCCAGGTCTGCCAGTCTCCGGTCACGCTCACTCTAAACAACTGGTCGTAATAGGCGTTCCTATTCCGCTCAAAGTAAGCGCTCAGATAGAGGAGCGGTTGCGTTAGTACGTCCTTAGCACAGAGGAATAGGATTACGAGAAGACGCCCGAGGCGACCGTTAACATCCACGTAAGGGTGTATAGCCTCAAACTGATAGTGCATCAACGCGCATTGGACTAATGGCGGCAAGACAGAATCGAGGTTTACGAATTCCTCCCAATCTTGCAGCAAGTCACGGACTTGACCGGCTGGCGGTGGGATGTACGTAGCCTCTGCAAGCGGGCTGTCTTGCGAACCTATCCACACCTGGTGTTCCCGCAGTTTGCCTGTATATGCGCCGGCTCCCCTCACACCATCAAGTAACACTCCGTGCATCTCATTCGTTAGGCGCACACAAATTGGCAACTTTTCCAGTCTCCCAAGACCGTGTTCTAAGGCCCTCACGTAATTTGCCACTTCGGCGACGTCTCCCTTAGGACGCCCGACTGTCGTCGCCTCGTAAAGGAATAGGTCTGAGAGCGAAGCCTGCGTACCCTCGATTCTAGATGAAAGGACAGCTTCCCGGCGTACGAATGGTCTAATA
>VXOZ01000151.1 GCA_009839775.1 Chloroflexota bacterium
CGGGGCCGAGAGGCCCCGCCCTTTTGCTCGTTTGATGACTTTTGAGACAGTCTCACCTGGCGGCTCTTGCAGTCCTCGCCGCGCTTGCGGTCGCCCTGTTCGCTGTCTTCCAGACGGCCTCGGCGGCTCCATCGTTCAAAGTCACGAGTGACTCTGACAGTGTCGTCAAGGCTGGGACCGAAGTGACCGTCACATACGACGCCGATGGTGAAACCGATGGCAGCGTGGTGTTTACGGGGCCGAAGAGCGGTGATCTGTTCTTCGCCGATGCCACTGCGACCGCTGGCGGTCGCGTCATTACAGTCGCGCTTAATGCCGCTGGTGAGACGGACCAGGCTTCGGCGATCCTGACATCGACTGGTGCTGACGACGGCACTTACACTGTCACGGCCAAGCATGGTGACAACGCGGCGTTGACCCTGGAGATCACGATTGGTGATCCGGGCACGTCTGTTGACTCTGTTGAACTTACGTACAACACGTTCTACTCGGTTGATGGCACAGGAGCCAAGACTTGTGGCAACGCTCCCGCCCCATCCGATCCCACAGCGCCAACCGCCACGGAAACTGCAGCGATCAACTCGCAGTCCACTGACGATGCCACCGGATCGACGTCTGAGCAGATCTGTCTGCTCGTCAAGTCCTCGAACTCCCGAGGTGAAGCGTCCAACAGCGATGAAATCTCGCGTATCATCGTGCTTCAGCCTGGTGCTACCGTCGACGCCTCCGATGGAGCAGCTGCCAGTAACTCTGCTGAGTACTCCGGCAACACTGGCGACGCCGCCGCGACAGCAAGCCGAGCCCACTCGGTGTTCAAGGCAACCGAAGGATCGGTGGATGTCTACGCCATCGTCTTCGGTCCGGCAGGCTCCGGAATCACGAGGACCTCGAACACGCTGACGCTGAGCTTTGGCGGCTCACCTTCTGTCATTTCCATTGGGTCTGCGTCTGCCGCACAGGGCCAAGCGGTCATCCAGACTGCCGGCGCTAATGCTGGTTTGCTGGACGACGACGATGACGATGCCGACGAAGCGGCGGCGACCTCAGCCGCGCTTGCGTTGACCGCCACCGACAATGCGGGCAACCCGGCGACCGTGGACGCTACCACGACTATCACGTACGAAGTGACGGACCCGGACGGAACCAGAGTCACGGCTAGCGGCATCACAGGCGCCCCGTTGACAGCGTTCCAGGCTGACATTGACCCGAACACCGCTGGCAACCAGCCCGGTATCCGCGTCAACCTGGCAGCGGACGCCAAGGGCGGCGTGTACATGGTCAAGGCCACGCTCGGAGACTCCAGCGCAACGGGTGAACTTACCGTTAGCGGAGCTGCCGCCAATGTTGATGTTTCAGTCAACACCGAAGGTGGAACTGCCCTCGGATCCGTGCTTGATGTGACCATCACGGTCACTGACGCTCTCGGCCACCTTGTGGCCCCGACGACGGTGAACTTGGCTGCTGGCGGCGCGCTCACCGAGATCGGTTCCGACGGCGGGAACACCAAGAACGGTGTTGCAACGCGCCAGGTCGCCGTTACTGAGTCGACAGGTGTTGGCATTGTCACCGTGACGGCCACGGATGCCGACGATGAGACTCTCGCGACTGGCGTAGCCGTGATTACCGTTGGCCCCGCTGCCGATGATGCGCCCGCGCCTGACCCGGCCCTGGCCAGCATCTCGGTTGAGGTTGTGGGCGAAGACCACAGCGCCGGCCGAATCACCGTCCTGGCCTCCCTTGCGGACGCCGATGGCGAAGCGGTTGAGGGCATGGTCAGCTTCTACCACTCCGGTGACGCGACCCTGTTCGGCCCGAAGGATGTCCTGACCAGTGGCGGTACGGCCACTGCTGAGTACAACGCCAGCGACGACTTCACCGTTCTGGCCGTTTCCGGCAGCCATCGCGCCAGCGTGACCGTCGAAGTGACCTCTGCCGCCGAGCAGGCCGCGGCCGACCAGGCCGAAGCCGACCGCATCGCGGCTGAGGAAGCCGAGGCTCAGGCCGAGCGCGACCGAATCGCCGCCGAGGAAGCCGCTGCTGCTGCTGCTGAAGCCGCTGCTGAAGCCGCTGCCGCTGCTGAAGCCGCCGCTGCCGAGGTCGCCGCTGAAGTCGAGCGACTGTCCGGCATGATGGGCTTCACCTCCTGGCTCAGCGAGCACTCGATCTCCGCCAGTGAGCTCTTCAGCGCGCTGAGCGAAGACGGCGCTACCGCCATCCACCTCTGGAACGGAACCTCCTGGGTCCGCTACTCGGTGGTTGATGGCAATGAGGTTCCGGGCTCGGTTGACTTCACGGTCAACCTGGGCAACGTCCTCTACATCAGCAACTAGTCAACCGCTAGTGGCTCGTCGCCCCTTACACGCGGGGGCGGCGAGCTACCGGCTGATGTATAGCGACCGCTTGAAAGGACGCTGAAATGCAACGATTCGGAATGATGGCTAAAGTCATCGCCGTCGTGCTGGGTGTCACCCTCGCTATTGCCGCGCTGGCCTCGGCCTCCGCACAGGAGCAACCGCCGCACCGTTTCTACGGCACCGGCGCAACTCCTGGCGACGTGATCGCCGCGCTGATCGAGCACGGCGACCACCACGACACGGTCGGATCTGCGACCGTGGGCGACGACGGTAGCTGGTACATTGACGTTCCGGCCGCCATGGCGGACGACGTGGAGTTCACCCTCAACGGTGACCACGCCGAAGCCGCGATCACGGCAACGGGCGGCAACCAGTCGTCAGTCGTGCTGACCGTTGTCATGATGGAAGACGACTCCATGATGGAAGATGACGATTCCATGATGGAAGATGATTCCATGATGGAAGACGACGACTCCATGATGGAAGACGATTCCATGATGGAAGATGACGACTCCATGATGGAAGATGGCGACGACGAGATGCTCGCCACCGAGCCGCCCAGCACGGGCACCGGTGGGCTCGCTGACAACGGGGGAATCTCCGCCGGCCTCATCGGCCTGCTGATCGCCCTCGGCGCCGCAGCCGTCGCAGGCATCGGAGTCCGACGAGTGCGCAACCGCGCGTAACTCGACTCCATCAAGAGCAATCCGCTCTCAAAAGGGGCGGGGTCGCAAGACCCCGCCCCTTTCGTCTCCCCAATCGCTAAACATTGCGCCAACGTAACCAGCGTTGCCCCCTGACCGATTATCAGCTAGCCACCGTCGGACGATCCCTACACGATGGACAGACCATTGTGGACTCGCGGCCGGAGGCCGTGGAGGGAAGGATCGAACGATGAAGATGTTGACCAAC
>VXOZ01000274.1 GCA_009839775.1 Chloroflexota bacterium
CTCGGTACGTATCGTGCCTGTTCAGTACTGCCTGCGAGATTACGTACAGCATTAATTACTGTACTCAACTGGCTTCGATTGAAGGGCCTTGCTTCCATGGCTCTGGCGAGATGCTTCGACCGAAAGAGCCAGGCCAGTTGACTCGAAGTGACATCGCTATATGAGCTAGACTTGCGTGCTGCATGGTCTTGAAAGTTGGGGATATGCTCCATGGATGGGATTTCTAGGAATTCACAGACATTGGTCTCGAGTACGTCGAGATTACTGGAACCTTCAATCCAGTTGCGCTTTATCATCCGATTGACTGGGGCCATCGAAAAGAGCCTCGCACGACGAGAGACTCTGCCATTGCTTCCCTCTGACTGTGAAAGCTTGAATAGTTGGTAAGAAGCCTCTAAGTTTAGCCAAAACTGCGCGCCTGTGCCAAAAGCATCCCCAAGTTCCTTAGCCGTCTGCGGTGAAACACGTCGCTTGCCAGCAATGACTTCGTTTACTAGTCGAGGCGGACGCCCCATTATGTAGGCCAAGTCAGCCTGCGTCCAACTGCGGGCCTCCAGCTCCTCTTGTATAAACTCCCCAGGGGGAAATGCCTCGGCTAACACTCTCTCAGGCATCTCACATTCCTCCTGATTCTAATGGACGTTCAATGGTAGTCCTCAATTGATATGACCACAACAGTCTTGTCTGGAGACTTGCCCTCGAACTTCAATATGAGTCTGAATTGATCATTTAGTCTCATTGAGCGCTGGTGTCTGCGATTCCCTGCAAGTTTCTCAAAGTGAAATGACTTCATCTGATAGAAGGCTCGCTCATCAGTTGCTGCTCTAATAGCTTGCATACGCTTACGAAACGCCTTTACAACGCTCTGCGACCACTTTCCTCTGAAGGAAGGGTCTGATTCCAGTCTTTCCAATTCGCTGTCTTCATAGCGCACTTCCATCTAATACCCAATTGTAACGCATTTTCGGAAATAATGTCTATACACTTTTACATTAAGTGTAACAACGTAAATTCCTAATGTTCCAGTGCAAGAAAGCCTTGAGTCAAAGACATAGGGGCTCACAGCCTCTGTGCCTCATAGAGGTCCCGGAAAAGGCCCGCCTGCGCGAGCAGCGCTTGTGGCGAACCCTCCTGGACCAGCCTGCCCTTGTCGAGAACCAGGATTTTGTCTGCTTTCATTACGGTGACCAACCGGTGCGCCACCACGAGGGTGGTGCGCCCTTGTCGGGCCTGCTCCAGGGCGGCACGAATCTCGCGTTCGATGAGCGAGTCTAAGGCGGATGTTGCCTCGTCCAGTAACAGGATGTGGGGTTCTTCGAGAATGGCCCGGCACAAGGATAGTCGTTGGCGCTCGCCGCCGGAAAGTGCCAGACCGCGTTCGCCCACCGGCGTCTCGTAGCCCTCCGGCAGCGACTCGACAAATCCATGGAATTGCGCCGCTTTGGCCGCGGCAACCAACTGCTCGTGGGGCACATCGCGGGAAGGATAAACGAGGTTGGTGTAGATGCTGTCGTTCCAGAGAAAGACATCCTGCGGCACGAGACCGATCATCTGGCGCAGGTGCGAGAGTGGCAGCGAGTCGATGGCTTCGCCGTCTACGCGGATTTCACCGGAGCGCGGCTCGTAGAAACGCAGTATCAGATCGATAATGGTGCTCTTGCCACCGCCGCTGGGTCCCACGACGCCAACAAACGCGCCGGGCTCGATCTGAAAAGAGACGTCTTCAAGACCGAAACCCTCACGGCCGTAGTCGAAAGAGACACTGGAGAATTCAATGGCGGCTCCGCTGGGGCAAAGTGCAATTTGGCCGGTGTCGAATCTATCCGCATCCGTTCGTACTGAGCCTGTCGAAGTACGAACGGATGCTTGCATCGGCTTTGTTGAATTCCAATGTAGCTGTGTGCTTGGCTCAGCACGAACGGGTTGATCAACCTCGCGTGGCAGACCGAGCAGCGAGTCAATCCGCTCGGCGGCGGCTTTCGCCTGGCCGGTGGCAATGTAGCCGTCCAAAATGGACTCCAGCGCGACATAGGCACGCGGCACATAGAGGATGAAGGCTACCAAGCCGCCAATGCTTAAGCGGCCGCTGATGACCTCATATGCTCCATAGCCGTATACCAGTCCGACCCCGAAGTGTTGAATGAGGTCCATTGGCAACGTCCGTACCAGGTTGTGAAAGGTGACGGTTCTAGCCTTGATTTGCCAGTCTGCCTTGATCCACGCCAGCCAACGCGCGCTTTCATACGGCTCGGCGGTGTGGGCGCGCACCGTGCGCATACCGGGCATCACATCTTGCAGGTAACTCATGGCTTTATCCCTGCTCCGATGCAGTTCCCCATCCAGTCCTTCGGCAAAGGTATACATACGGCGCGCAAACAAGTAAGAGACGGGAAAGATGACAAGACTGACCAGCAGCAGTCGGCTATTGAGGTACAGCATCACACCCAGCGTACCCAGCAGGAGCACGGCGTTCGTGAACATAGGTAGCAAGTCATTGCACACGTACATTTCGCCAATCTCGCCGGAGATTTTCGTGATCGCGCGGATGATGCGTCCGCTTGCGACCTGTTCCAGGTTTTTCATCCGCACGTACAAGACGTGATTGAAGAGGGCCTGCCGCAGGGATTGCGAAACCGCTTCTCCAATGCCGGCACGTAGGTAATTCTGCGCCGCCACGAGCGCCATCGTTAAGAGCGGAAAGACAATGATTCCGACAAGCAGCGGGACGATGAGCGCAATGTCCCCTGCGGGAATGGCCTCATCAAAAAGGCGTTTCAAGAGCAGCGGCGAGATGAGGCTCACTCCGGTGCTTATTATTACTAGAGCGATAATGCCCGCGATGAAGTGCCAATGCGCGCGTAACTGCCGCGTTACGACGTGGTAGGTCTTTTGACTAACTGCGATAGTGCATCCTCCTGAATTTGCTATAGCTCCGCAGGTTAGAGGGTCCTCCTCTCTGGTTGTACACGTGGCCGTGAACGAGGAACGGCGACAACTCCGGCTCCGATCAAGGTGGGATTAGGAGCCCAATGCTTCCCTCCTTCTCCGTTTAGACCACCCCTTCCGCCCGGATTTACTGCCCCGGTAAATCTCTATTCCTCCGATCTGTCCCGTCTTCCTCGCTTTACAACAACGATGGGACTAGCAGTCGCCTGTCGGCATTTCCCCTCTTTCACCTTCTCCCTTGACGGGAAAGGGCCGGGGTGAAGATGTCTCCGCTCTTGCTGCACCCTCACACACCCCCCCCCCCGTCTCTGGAT
>VXOZ01000317.1 GCA_009839775.1 Chloroflexota bacterium
ACCGTGGCAAATTGCGCGCGAATGCACACGACGTTGGGGCCGATGGGAAAGTGGATCCCTTGCGCGGTGAGGATGGCTCTCCCTATGTCGAACCTGATTGGATCGTAACCAAAGAGCGCCAGGTGCGATGGACCGCTGCCGGGCGTAATGCCCGGCGCGATAGGGTCGGTAACGCCGCAAATCGAGAGTCCCGCAAAACGGTCTAGGTTGGGGATGCGGGCAACTTCAAGCTCAGACTGGCCTACGTCCGGGTGAGGCATACCTCCAAGACCGTCCAAGATGAGAAAGAGAATCTTGGATGGCGTCTGCTCTGACAGGTCTTGAATGAGAGCAAGGGGTACCACCGGTTCTGCCTACCTACCCTTCTGCGATGCTTCAACGGTCATGCTAACAGGTAGGGACAGCGCTGTCTACGCTGGTTTTTGCTTGTCTGGAGAGTGCGGCTGCAGGCACGCTGCGGGACGCGCTAGCGAGACTCATTCCGCGCCGTTGGCAGCGGACGCAGTGAAGGCACCGACTGAGTTTGCCAGGCGCTTCTACCGCTGCGCTGAACCGGCGGTAACAGAACGCCTCCCAGCGACAATTGAAGGCGCGGGGAGGCGTGGTTGTTTCTTGCGAAGTCGCTTCCGGTTCTTGCGATAAGAAAGCGGCGCCCTATCCAGGAGGGCGCGAATGAGGTGAGACTACGTTACCCGGAGCACTGCTGCAGCGCGGCGAAATTGTCTGCCTCATCGCGCGGATCGAGCGGCTCGTTGACGGTTTTGCCTTGGATGACGCCGTCCTTATCGATAATGAACGTGCCGCGCGTGGCAACGCCCAACGGATCAAAGAAAACACCGTACTGCTGAGCAACGGCGCCGTGCGGCCAGAAATCGGCAAGAAACGTGGCGGGAAAGCCGTTTGCCTCTTTGTACTGCTTGAGCGTCCACTTTGTATCTGTGGACACGCCAATGACCGCCGCGTCGCTGGCGTCGTAGCGACCCGCGTTCGCAGTCAAGCTACGGAACTCGCCGTCGCAAATGCTGCTGAACGCGCCGACGTAGAAGACGAGCACGACATTCTGCTTGCCGCGATAGTCGGAGAGCGATACTTCCTCGCCTTCTTGGTTTTCGAGCGTAAAGTCCGGCGCTTCCTGGCCGATTTCCGTTCCTACCGTTGCCATGAGCATAGCCTCCTCGGTGTGTGACCGTGCAATCTCGCGTTCAGTAGTCCATCTTAGAACGAAAGGCGGTTCGTGACAACTGGACCGTACGCACTCGAAGAGATTCAGCCTCAGGCGAGAGCTTGCCATACCTTGGAAGTCTGCACGAAGCGGAGAACCTCCAGACTGTTCTCGGCAAGACTAGCCGGAAAAGTCGACGAAAACAGGACTAGACCACGCCATCTCCATGTCGGTCTGAATGACACGCACCCAGTACGGATTCACACCCGGCTGGGGCGTTGGGTCAGTGAACGTGAACGTAGCATTCTCCGGACCATCCTGCGGCGCAAGAGATACTGTCACTTTGCGGTCGAGTGGACCGATAGGAAACGCCTTAGCGCCATTGGCAAGGTCACGTACAGGGATGCTGGCGGCGAGAGACTCGGCGGGAGCGTGTGCGAGCACTTGCGGCCCGGAAGCGCCGTATGCGCCGAAACGCGGGCGGCTGATGAGCGACGTACTGACGGCAAGGTCGAGGGTGGCGTTCTCGCTATCCTCAAGGGTCAGCACGATCCCGCTGCGGTAGCCGCACGTCACGGAGTGCCAGTGCAGACTGCGGTCCGTGACGGCCGAGAGATGGGAGCGCGGGCTATCGAAGCGGATCGTGTCCGCCGCCTGCAGCGTGCCGTCCGTGAGAGCTGCGGTGCCGTCCCACACGACACCGGAGTAGCTCGACTTGCGGCTTGCTCCTTGCCACAGGATGCGCACTCGTTGCGGGTCCGGCAGAGACTCTAGGGGGTGATCGTAGATTTTCTCCAGACCGCGATAAAGCTCCAGGCTTTCGAGCGGGGCCGTGCCGGTAACGGAAACCGAAACGGTTGGCGGCTGCGTCGTGGAGTGCGCCGCGCCCAGGGGTTGGCCGTCCACGTCGACGTGCAGGATTATCCTGGCGCCGGTGGTCGCATAGCAGCGGCGCGCCTTCAGTGCCTCGAAGAACGCATCCAGTGTGAGGCTGGTCGCATAGATACCGGTGAGCCCGGCGCGGGCATAGCGTCGCGGTTGGAAGCCTGGCGCATCCGTGCCGGGTCTGCCGGTGTGGCTGTCGCTGCCGCCGACGAAACCAACGGTATAGCGGTTGTGCAGCGCTTCTTCCAAAAACCACTCGAACGTGCCGTGGGTCGAAGTGATTTCGATAGCGGGTTCAAGGGACGGTTCATGGTATGACAAGTCCGCGTGCGCGCCGCCGACGTGAGGCGTAATGAGCACGTCGCTGTGGCGATAGGCCGCGTAAAGATCACGCACGTGGGTAAGGTCGGTAGCGATGTCTGACTTGTCGGCAACCTGCGCGTGGCTGTTGCGCCGTATTGGTTGCTTGTGGTGGCGAAAGTAGACGTTGTGGTGTCCGCCGCGCGCGGTTTCCGGCGACCACTCGAATCCCGGCAAGGGGACAAAGCGTCCGGGTTCGGAGAAAGCGGCCTCGGCCTCTTGCTGCAAGCGCCAGTCTTCCGCGGAGACCATGTGATCATTGCGTTGGTAGCCGACAAAGTCCAGAGCGGCGACGTCACGGGCAAAGCGAAAGAATGCGGGTATTTTTTCTGCCAAGGCGACTTGGCCGCCATGAGGATCGGCCCAGTAGAGGTTGTAGGTGGGCTTACCCTCCGTGGCACGTAGAGGATTGCTGCGCGCTGAGAGGCCGCGCTGGGTGTCCTCTACGTGAATCGTGTGCGTACCTGTGTCCAGTGCAACACACCCTTCCACGACCTTGACGCCGTGGTCGTCGGGTTGGAAAGTCAGCGTTGGATCAGCCCCCGGCATGCGCACACCATGTGCGTTGCATGTGACCGAGCCCTCGTAATCATCTGCAGGATTCCCCCACGCATCTTCAGCACGAATGAGGAGGCGAAACGGTTCACCCGCGGCCACCGTTGACGGCGCAGTGGCCACGAGCTTCTCGGCTTTCCCGCCCACTATGGTCAGATACGGTGAGTCGTCAAGTGTCGTGAAGGCACCGTCGCCAGCCGCATCGACGGCTACCCAGAAGTACCGCTTTGCCTCGAGGAAGGTCTGTGCGCGTGATCCCGGGCCGCCGCCATCCTGATTAC
>VXOZ01000451.1:0-2773 GCA_009839775.1 Chloroflexota bacterium
ATTCGGAGAAAGCGCATCATTGCAAGGCTGTGGGGACGATCCTCGGCTGGCGGCAAGTTGACGGCGTAGTGGACATACGCCGACGTGGGCGCGCCGAACTCCGGTTGGTTCATCAGCTTCTTTGCATGCTGAATGGCGGGATAGAAGGGCTTCTTGAAACCAACCTGGACAAACCTTTGTGTTGTGTCGCGTGCCTCTTGCATCTGCTCAATTTCTGCCAGCGTCGAGGCCGGCGGCTTTTCGATCCAAACGTGGCGGCCCGCCCGCAGCACGTCGATTGCCACCGGTGCGTACTGGGGGCGTCCTTGCGCATCATGGTTGAGTACCACGAAGACCGCGTCCAGCTCTTCCTGTGCCAGCATTTCGGCGTAGTCGGTGTACGAGCGCAGCGCGCCAAACTGCCGGGCGCAGAACCGGGCCCGTTCCTCAATGAGATCGCAGACGGCGATCAACTCCACCGGCGCATATTGAAAGCTGGGCAGAATACTCTGGAAGGCGTGCTTGCCGCAGCCAATGAAGCCTGCGCGTATGTGGCGCGCGTATTCATAGTTGAAGGGCATAAGTCCGTCCTCTGGCTGGCAGAATGGAACACAGTTCTCACGCTTTGGCCTGGAAGAGAAAATTCACCTTTCGCCAAGAAGCGGGGGACAAGCCCCCGCGCTACATTTCAGATCCCTCGCTTGCGCTCGGAATGACAATCAAAGAGAGCATTCAAGTGACAATCAATAAAAGGCATACAAATGACAATCAAGAAAAGCATTCAAATGACATGGAACACCAACACTTCCTACCGGCGGTCGCGGCTCTTGTAGAGGAGGTTGCTGCGGCCGCGCGGCGGGCCTTCCGGCAGACCGGAGGCGTCGACTTCGCGGCGGCGCTGCGCATCTTCTGAGAAATAGGCGCGCCATTCGCTGGGCGCGTCAGGCTCGATGCCGCCGTGACGCGTGATGCGTTGCCGGACACGAATTGAAAGCGGGGTGTTGACGGCGGCGCCGGCCACGATTGCCTGACCCTTGGAAAGCGCCGGCAATTCTGCCAGGAGATCATGGCTTGCGCTCTCCACGGCAGCGGCTACGCTGCTCTGATCGTACTCATTGACGATGCGTAACAAGAACTGCGTCATACACTGCGAGAGCACATCGGAATCGAGCTTGCCAGGACGCTGGCTGATTAAGCCCACGCCCACGCCAAACTTGCGGCCCTCCGCGAGAATGGTCTTGAGGATATTCGTCGTCACCACGTCTTCATTCGCCGGGGCAAAATGATGGGCCTCTTCAAGCAAGATGAAAACCGGATAATCAAGACGGTCCTGAGGGGAGCCAATGCCTTTCGCGGCGTTCATACGCGCCTTCCAGACCATGCGCAGGAGTACCGCCACGATCACTTGCTGCTGGCGGCGGTCGATTTCGTTGAGTTGCAACACGGAGCAGAGCCCCGGGCGAAAGACATCGTTGAGGTTGATGGTCTCAATGTTGTCGAAATTCGGCGACTCGGCAAAGAGGCTCTTCAAACGCCAGTCGAGCGCTCGTGCGCTGCCGCGCATTTGGACATCGGGCCGGGCGCGCGTACCCTGCGGTTCACTTCCTCCAGCGTCTTTCTCAGCATCGTCGAGCCAGTCGAGGTCGCCATCGCCTGAAGATGGATTCCGCGCCCCCTGCGGGGGCGAGCTTGCGCGGGAATGACGGGCTTGATCGGATTCTGTCTCGTCTTCCCCATTTTGCATGTAGGCCAACGCCGCGTAGAGATCGTTCGTCGTCCAGGCGGTCTTGTCCTTGCGATCGCCTTCTACACGATCCAACGCTTGACGCAACACGAATTCCATGGGCCCGGAAAGGCCGAATTGCGCGCCGAGTAAGAAGCGCATGTCGTAGAACGTCAGATCGGAGACACGAATCTTTACCTGGTCCTGGGGGACGGTTTTGACCTCCGCCTTGTAGCCGCCGTTGGCGCGAAATTCGGCGGCGTTCCGTATCTCTTCAAGGGTGTCGTATTCGCCGTGAGGGTCAATGACTAGAATGCTGGCACGGTTGATGGGCTTCATCATCTCTTCGATGAGAACGGAAGCCAGGTAGCTCTTGCCCGCGCCGGTACCGGCAATGATGGCCATGTGGGTCGCCGTAATGGAACGGACGTCCAGCACCACGGGGACGCCATCGGGCTGGTCCGCTTGCGGACTAAAGGCCGGACGCGAGAGCAGTGAACCAACGTACGCCCCGCCAGGGCTGGCTTCACCCTTGCTCCAATCAAAGGCGACGCGGTTGAGCACCTCCGCCAGTGCGTTGTCAGGCGCAAGGTATATCTTCCAACCGATGCGCGGCGGGATGCGGGGATTGACGAAAGCGCTCAACTGCGCATCATGATAGCCCATGATGCTGACGTGGATTTCAAAAAGCTCTGCCGAAGTGTCGGCTTCCTCACGAGTCTCTTCTGAGATGGCATCGGTGTTGGCGTAGCCAACCAAAGCCGCCATCTGCGCCGGGTCCACCTCCGGGTGCGCCAGAAAGGAGTCGGGATAGAGCCGCAACGGGATGCGCCGGATTACGCGGCCTAATATCTGGCGCTGCGTGCCGTCAACGTCCGCCTCGTAGTAGACGAATTCGCTCGTCTTTACGCGCCGCTCGGTATCGGGCGTGACGAATGTGTATTCGTTCGGGGTGTCGCCGGGGCCTTTGGCAATGCCAATTATCATTAATCGTTATCCTCGGCTAAAACTCCTGCGCGCTTGCGGGTGAAGCCTGTGTGTGCCGCATTCTGAATTGACAAAGATTCACCC
>VXOZ01000451.1:2783-3243 GCA_009839775.1 Chloroflexota bacterium
CCCTCACCCTAGCCCTCTCCCTCGATGGAGAGGGGATTTTGCGCCTCCGACCCTGTGTGCTTCCCGACCCTGGCTATGCAATGGTCTCCAGAGCGAGTTACCATTTACGGTTCGCGCCGAATAACGTCTAGCTCATCGGTTGCGCCCTTGATGAGCAGACGCTGATCGTTGGCAAGTCCCAGGTAACGAAAACCTTGCTCGAGCCGTTTGTTCAAGGCCTGACCAGAACTCGTGTGGATGCCAGGGGCAACACCGTGTTTGCGGCTAAAAGTCACAACCTGGCTGACGGCAGCCTCAAAATCGGGATGCTCGCTATCGGTACTGGGCGGAATGCCCAGGGAAGCGCAGAGGTCATTGGGGCCGATGAAGGCGGCGTCGATGCCGGGTACGCTGAGGATGTCGTCGAGTTGCCGGATGGCGTCAGCGTGCTCGATCTGAATGATTACGAGGAGTTCATCAT
>VXOZ01000398.1 GCA_009839775.1 Chloroflexota bacterium
TTTGTCAACAACTGAAATCCTCTGCGATATAAATCGCTACTGCGTAAGTCCTAAAACAGTCATATATCGTGTAAAATCGGTGACAAAATTAATGCTATGAGCGGAAGGGGACCGAAAAATCTTGGTCGCTCACAGAGAAGTGGGGACCCTTATGAGTCGTGCTTTCACGCTTGCATCGAAATATTTCTGCCAATTATGGTTACGGCGAAATATCTCGCTCATGGAAACAGCTATCATAGAGGCACGTCCAATAAGACCTCCGGCAGGGCGGTCTTGAAAAGATAAGATTCTCGATTACGAGATTGAAACGGCAGAGCATATTCAAGCAGAATAGCAAGGTATGCCCTCTTGAAAAGATAAGATTCTCGATTACGAGATTGAAACGACCGATATTCTGAAGTCTCTGAACGAGGCTGATAGTGACTTGAAAAGATAAGATTCTCGATTACGAGATTGAAACTTCCGAGCCATAATACCGCCACCGTATAAATCATCTAAAGCTTGAAAAGATAAGATTCTCGATTACGAGATTGAAACTCCTCATTTTTTACTTTAATGTAGTGAGCAGCATAAACTTGAAAAGATAAGATTCTCGATTACGAGATTGAAACTTACGAGTATAGGCAGCGAGACGCTTCTTCCATAAAGCCTTGAAAAGATAAGATTCTCGATTACGAGATTGAAACGATGACGAGGATGCCGCTGCTGACTGGCTGAAGGATAGAGGCTTGAAAAGATAAGATTCTCGATTACGAGATTGAAACGAAATTCAAGCCTGCTGCCGTCATTTCCTTTATCAACTTGAAAAGATAAGATTCTCGATTACGAGATTGAAACTCGCCGCTGTCCCCAACCTGCGAAACCCCACACGCCTCTTGAAAAGATAAGATTCTCGATTACGAGATTGAAACTCGCATCTGCGTTTATCACTTCGGGGACCTGATACTCGCGCGGTTCCTTGAAAAGATAAGATTCTCGATTACGAGATTGAAACTGAACCTACACCGCGCGGGTTGGGGGTTATGTGGCATTCTGACTTGAAAAGATAAGATTCTCGATTACGAGATTGAAACTGTATCTGGCCCGGTCGAAAATTGGATATGGCGATTTCTTGAAAAGATAAGATTCTCGATTACGAGATTGAAACATGTCTAACTTATAATCGTCAGTGACCCGCATTTCACTTGAAAAGATAAGATTCTCGATTACGAGATTGAAACCCGTCGACCCACTCGGTTGCGGCAGCATCAAAGAATTCTACTTGAAAAGATAAGATTCTCGATTACGAGATTGAAACTGCAGTTGGCATGTAAGCCAGCGTTGTCGGTTTATAGTCCCTTGAAAAGATAAGATTCTCGATTACGAGATTGAAACAGGTTTTAACCCTTGCCCTTTCCCATTTTCTTATATACTTGAAAAGATAAGATTCTCGATTACGAGATTGAAACATAAACCGCTTTACCACAATAGCGACTGAAATTTTGGACTTGAAAAGATAAGATTCTCGATTACGAGATTGAAACTCGAAAGACGGCTTTATGGATCCTGTGATCCGGCTCCTTGAAAAGATAAGATTCTCGATTACGAGATTGAAACAGCGTGGACTGATTTGTTCTGACATTCTGTTCCTCCGTTCGCTTGAAAAGATAAGATTCTCGATTACGAGATTGAAACACCCTTTGCGAGCCGCAAGCCTCGCAAATGCTCGCCCGTCCGACTTGAAAAGATAAGATTCTCGATTACGAGATTGAAACTTTATGTGCATTGAGCCCCGCATCATTAGAGGCAAGCTTGAAAAGATAAGATTCTCGATTACGAGATTGAAACTGCTCTTCGAGTCTCCATTCGACATCCGTTCTCGACTTGAAAAGATAAGATTCTCGATTACGAGATTGAAACTATGCCCGATCTAACCCGTCAAGGGTCTTTATCCCTTTGTCTTGAAAAGATAAGATTCTCGATTACGAGATTGAAACCCCCATGTCACAATCTGTCCCTGACTTCTTTGGAACTTGAAAAGATAAGATTCTCGATTACGAGATTGAAACAAGCCGTGCAAGCGTTGTATGCTCATGTATCAAGTACTTGAAAAGATAAGATTCTCGATTACGAGATTGAAACCCGAAACACCGGTACACATCAGTAATCTGCTCATGGACTTGAAAAGATAAGATTCTCGATTACGAGATTGAAACAGACGCCGAAAAAGCATCTGTAGTATCAGCATCTGAATTCTTGAAAAGATAAGATTCTCGATTACGAGATTGAAACAACATCACGGGAACAGTGCCATCGTCATCAAGTTCACCCTTGAAAAGATAAGATTCTCGATTACGAGATTGAAACAAAAGCGAACTCGGTCAACACTTCACACCTCGCCATATTACGACTCTGATGGCAGCTGTGTTGTCACCACAAACAGGTGAAAAAGTCCTTGATCCTTTTTGTGGCACAGGCGGAATGCTCATATCTATGTATGAACATATAAGAATGGGACTTGACCCTGATACATCAGATTTCAATGATAACAGGACTTACGCAAATTAAGCAAATATCGGACATTTAGACGCAAAAAGCGGTAATTTTCGTCCTTTAAACCCCCTAAATCCCCCTTATCAGGGGGACTTTAAAACGGAATGCGTAAGTCCTAATTGACTTTTAATCTAAAGTAACACCAGTTCCTACAGGCTCATATCACCAGAGTCATCTTACCCTGTAATCGAAATACACACGGGGAACGCGTTGCGAGTGGTGTATATTTCTATACGCTTACTGCAGATGATTTCACGGCTACACGAAGGATGCTAATTCTGAAGTAGAACGGAAGAGTGGAAGGGTGGAAGTAAGGCTTCTATCCTTCCCGCCTTCTTCCCTAAGAAGGCACTGCTAAATTGGGGTCTCAGGCGATTTCTGGAACCCCGCCACTTTCTATCGTTGACCCCTTCAAACCCTATCACGTGAAAGGAAACGAAACCGGAAGATCTAAATTGATTGAGAGGAGTATATAAGCATGACAGATATAGGGCTCGCAAAAATATTTATGGAAATGATTGGGCTCAGAAAACCGGACGGGCGATTTTTCCCATCCTTATTCAAATGGCAATCGACCCTCAAAAACCTGATATAACGTATGGCGCACTTGCAGATAAAGCAGAAGAAGCTGGTATTGAATTCAAGGCAAAAAGCAGCGGTTATCGCGCAAGGCCTATGCGTTA
>VXOZ01000227.1 GCA_009839775.1 Chloroflexota bacterium
GCGACAACGTGACAAACTCGCCTTTGTAGTCCGTTCTGCGCGGGACGTCAACATGCGCGATGAGTTCTACGGCATCCCCAACCGGTAGAAACGAATCTGCCATAGCAATTCCAGTCCAGAGACTTCACAAGCTAAAGAACCTACTGCCACTCGTCATCAGAAGGCCAGATGTTGGTACTGCCCGCTCCAAGTATCCGTTCATCCTTCGACAGGCTCAGGACGAACGGATACTGGCTCAACTCACGTTCTTATTTCCACTCCTCGTCTGAAGGCCAGATGTTGGTGCTCCCCGCTCCGGCGCCGGCTCCCTCGGGCCGCTCCTCCATCCAGTCCTTCACCGTATCGCGCCACTTGATGAAGTGCGGCGTCTGCAGATGCGCTTGGAACGCGGCCTCATCCACGTAAACCTCATAGAGCCAGATGCGGTTGGGGTCGCCGCCGTCCTGGACCACGTCAAAACGCAAACACCCGGGCTCGTCATTCACCGAGCCCTTGGCGTCGCCCAACATCGCCTCGATGAAGGCCTCCTTATAGCCTTCCTTAATCTTGATCGGTGCGACGATAATGTACATGCTTACTCTCCTTTATGTAAATGCGAGTCTCGGCTCTTTTTGCCAATGCTACGGTCATGATAATGCGGTTCGCGGGTGATGATCAAAGGATCAGAAAACGAACTCAACGCCCTCAATGAACCGATCGTACGCTATTCGCCCGCTAGCCCCCCTGCCAAATTGCGCAGTATTCAAACATTAGGCGCTGCCTATAGACTCCTGTTTGCCGCTCTATACTTCAGAAACTCCCGCGAATGAAGACTTGCTCTCTCACCTTGTTCCACTTTCAGCTTTGTCCAAATGTCATCGTTCTCGATGACTTCGGCGAAGAGTTCACTCGCCGCGTGTGTGATTGGAGACCCGTGTGCAAAGCACAGTCTCTCAAAAGAGTACTGCCCCAGCTTGCGGAGACCCATCCGGGCGGCCTGAAGATCCAGGAAGTACTCCGGATGGTTTATCCAGAGACTGCCGTCAGGAACACCTCTGTCTTTTCTTCCTCCGCAGAGCGCGTCCCCCACAATCAGCGTGCCTCCTTCTCCCTTAACCAGAAACGAGACTTCATCCGCAAAGCTCATATCAGGAATATGGATGACCTCGATCATTTCCCATAACACATCCCTGTCCTGAAGTTGTTTGTCTATCCGCACCTCTGCATCTTCTAATCCGCTCTCGTGAAGCCAGATCTCACAGCCCCATCTCTGCCTGAACGCCGCTGATTCTCGGAGGTGGTAGTTGTTGGTAAGCAAGATATGCGTAGGGGCGCCGATTGCTTCGACTTCTTGAATCTCATCAGGAGACAGCGGCAGCGGGTCTACGAGAACCAAGACATCCTGATGCGGAACCGGAATAAGGTAGCTATTCCAAGGATATGCTTCATTCCTCGCTGCTCCGTGGATTTCGGACCAACTCAGGACGTTAGCGGATATTCGCTTTAGCATGCGGAGTTTTCTAGCTCTACTCTTGCTCCTCGTGCGTGGATTCCAATCATCATCGTATCATTGTCCAGCGCAGTCTCCGTTCTTCACTGGTGCATGCGGTACCCACCACCGACGTAGAGCAATTGGCCGGTCAACCAGCCACCCTGTTCCGAGACCAGGAAGACCACGGAATTCGCGATGTCCTCCGGCCTGCCCACACGGCCCAGGGGCGTTTCGGCCTCGATCTCGCGCTCCATTGCGGGCGTGATGTAGCCGGTCTGAATGGGGCCCGGCGCCACGATGTTGACCGTAATGCCGTACCGGCCCAACTCCGAGGCGGCGGAGCGGCTGTACGACTCGATAGCGTGCTTGCTGGCAGCGTAGCTCACGTTGTTGCCGTGGGCGTGGGCTGCGTCGGTGCTGATGTTGACGATCCGTCCCCAGTCGGCTCCTCTGGTAACGTGCCGGCGCGTGAATTCACGCATGAGCAGCACGGTCGCCCTGACATTAACCGCCATGTGTTGATCGATTCCCTCAGCCGAAGTAAGCGTAATACCACCTCCTGACTCATTGGTCCCAACGTTGGCAGGATCGAATGTCTCAGGAGCGCAGTACGCGTGATTGTTGATCAGTATTTCTACCGGTCCCATCTCAGCCTCGCAGTGGTCCAGAAGGTCTGGGACTACCACCGACTCGGAGAGATCCATTTCTACCGCCGTTGCCGTCCCACCAGCAATTCTGATTTCGGACAGAACCTGGTCGGCGCTCTGTTGCTGTTGCGCTCGATAGAGCCGATCGCCGCCGATGCCTGCATCCAGGGCGGCCTGTAGTTCACTCGCGCCATAGTCAGTTTCCAGTCGGAAATAGGTGATGAACACCTTTGCGCCCTGTGCCGCCAACGCTTGCGCAATCGCAGCCCCAATGCCGTGGTTGCCGCCGGTCACCAGCGCGACTTTGCCATCAATTCCCGTAATGATCAGTCTGGCTCCCTTTTGCTCACAACTGAGCGGCTCATGCTCTTGTATATTGCTACTCGCTGCCGGTTGCTTCACTTATGCGTCGCTCCAAGTGCTCAATGGATTCACCGATCACGTCCTCCATGTGGTCTGCAATGTCGGGATCACTAGCGTGCGACTTCAGAAAAATCTGCCGGACACGTGGCATGCCGTAGGTCTCCAACAGGAATGCAATGAAATGCCCGCCGACCATGAAGACGGGCTCCTTGGCGGCATCTTGTTTCCAAAAGTATTCGTCTTTGCAGAGTTGCCGCAAGAAGCCGGGCTCAGCTCTGGCGGCATACGCTTGCCAAGAGTTCCCCAATTCTCCAAAAGTATATGCTGTATTGGCACCAAGAATGGTCTCAACATACACGGCAATGCCCTCATTCAGGAGCGATGGCGCCTTGCCCACCTGGTCTGCCCACCACAGGTGTACAGCTTCATGGAGCACTATCTGAATAACCAGCGGATCGTCCCAGGGCAGTGCATTGGCTACGAGATGCAGGCCTGCGTCGTCGGCGATACCATAGTATTTTAGTGGTTTCTCCGGGGTAACGTAACCGGCCTGTATGAGAATCTCCGGTGAGTAAAGCCAAACATTGACCTTTCGTCGGCGCTCCTTCTCTCTGGAAGAATCCAAATCTATATTCAAAGCGGCGCGAGCGCGCTGGTGCTGGTGGCCAGCGATCGCAAAGAGGCGTCGCATGTCTGGATTGCTTGGGCTTGGCAGGGCAACATCAATGTGAA
>VXOZ01000361.1 GCA_009839775.1 Chloroflexota bacterium
CAAACATACCGTACGCTTGGCCGACGCTGGGCCGCATTGGGGATGGTTTGCGGTTGCGGCAACGTCGGAAGGTGTCTGTGGCGCCACGTTTGGACATGCTAACGAGTTGGAAGCAGGCAAGGTTTTAGAGGAAATACTCGATCCTTCTCTCGGTGGGAACGGCAAGTCGGAGCAAATAGCAGAGTCCGCCATCAGCGAACTGCTTCGTTTCTTCTCCGGAGAGGGTGTGGGCTTTAGCGTACCCATCGCCTTGACCGGAACCGCATTTCAACGAGCGGTTTGGGAAGAAACCAACCTCGTCGAATATGGCACGCTCGCAACCTACCAGGAGATTGCCAAGCGCATCGGCAAGCCACTGGCCTACCGGGCCGTTGGCAACGCATTAGGGCAGAATCCCCTGCCAGTTATTGTGCCTTGCCATCGTGTCATTGCCAGCGACGGCAGCTTTGGCGGCTACACACGGGGTCTGCCGTGGAAGGAACGTCTCCTCGCGCTCGAGGGATCGCTTGGGCTTGTGCACGCCAAATAAGCGTGCTGCACTACGGCACAACCGCAAAGTGTAAGGCGGCCTAGTTTCCGTAAGGCCCTGAGTCCTCCGGCTGGAGCGGCGCGTTCTTTCTCTCTTCTTCAGCGAGCGCGTGACCAAACATGTCGTCGTTGTAGAACCCGACTTCCTCGCCGCGGTAAACGGTGACCATGAGGTCTTCTCGTGGCACTTCGGCTGACAAGACGAGACGGTCGTCGATCTCCTCGATTACGCCAAACTGCTCGTGTTCGGAGAGATCTTGGAATAGCACCAGCGTGCAGTAGACAACCGTATGCGCGTAGTGCAACTCCACTTGCGCAAGCGGTGTGCCATTTCTGTGCACGCGATAGCCCTCGGATGTGGGAGTTCGGTACTGCCTTTCAAAAACCAACGCCGGGGCCATGCGATCAACCTTCAATGTCAAGACTAATGTCGAGAGCGGGTGCTGAATGCGTCAGCATGCCCACCGAGATCAAGTCTACACCAGAGCGCGCCGCATCTCTAACCGACACGAGCGTAATGTTCCCCGAAGCCTCGGTAAACGCCCGGCCTCCCACTAACGCTACCGCCTGGGCCATCGTGTCCGGCGACATGTTGTCCAGCAGGATACCATCCGCCCCTGCCTCCAGCGCCTCGGCTACCTGCTCCATAGTCTTCGCCTCAATCTCAATCTTGAGCAGGTGATGCACGGAAGCCCGTGCCTTCTTCACGGCGTTTGAAACTGAGCCGCAGGCGGCAATGTGGTTATCCTTGATGAGCACGCCGTCAAAGAGACCGATGCGGTGATTTTGTCCACCACCTACGCGCACGGCGTACTTCTCAAAGAGCCGCAGGCCGGGGGTTGTCTTGCGGGTATCGATAATCTGAGCAGCCGTACCTTCCACAGCTTTCACAAACGCCCGCGTCAACGTGGCAATGCCGGAGAGATGCCTCAGGGAATTCAGCGCCACACGCTCCCCGGTAAGGATGGCCTGCAGTGGTCCCTCGACCCGCAGAAAGCGAGCGCCCGGTGTGAGCACGTCACCATCGGCACAAAGCGGAGTTGCATGCACAGCGCTATCCAAGAGCGTGAAGACTCTTGCGGCGATGGCATTCCCCGCCAATACACCTGCTTCTTTGGCATACGCCGCCGCTATGCCTGTTTGATCGGCAGGGACAAGAGCAAGCGTTGTGATATCCCCTGCGCCGACGTCTTCCGCCAAGGCGCGGCGCAGGACATCGTCAATCAAGTCGGGTGAGAAGGGCAAGGCAGGTGCGGTCATGATCGGACTCGCCTTACAGCAGGCTCAAGGTCACGGACTTATGGGTTTAGGCGCTATCGCATCTCTCCGGATAGATCACGATGCGGTGGCGCCACGAATCATGCGGGTCGGGAAAGTCTTGACGATAGTGCGCCCCACGGCTCTCTCTGCGCATGCGGGCGGCAGTTGTCAGCAGCAATCCCAACACCAACGATGAGCGGTATTCATGCTGACGCTGCTTCTTTCCGGCCGGTGTGCGCGCGAGCCACTCCAGCAATTGCGCTTCAGCCGCGGCGAGGCCCGCTTCCTCCCGCACAATGCCCGTATTGTGCCACATCAGACGCTTGAGCGCAGGCAGTGTGCCTCCAGCGCGCTTGCGAGTAGTCGCCACGGGGGGTACCTCAACACGAACGTGCTTGTTCCGCGCCAGCGCCGGTTCCGTTTCCTGCGGCAAAGCATACTCTGGCACGGAAATCCCCTGGGAATCCAGCACAATGCGCCGCGCGAAGACTAAGGCCTCGAGCAGAGAGTTGCTCGCGAGACGGTTAGCGCCATGCACCCCGGTGCACGCCACCTCTCCGCACGCGTAGAGGCCCGGCACAGACGTGCGTCCACAGAGATCGGTTAGGACTCCTCCCGTCATGTAGTGTGCCGCAGGAGCGACGGGTACAAGTGCTGTTGTTATGTCAATTCCGTACTTTAGGCAGCGAGAATAGATCGTAGGAAAGTGGGTCCGTGTCTCCGCGGCGTCCATGTGCCGCAAGTCCAGGTAAACACAGTCGCTTTTCGTGCGAATCATCTCCCTGACGGCGGCACGCGAAACGACGTCGCGGGGAGCCAGTTCGGCGAGTTCGTGGTAGCGGTTCATAAACCGCTCGCCGCGGCTGTTTCGCAAGTAGGCGCCTGCGCCGCGCACGGCCTCGGAAATCAAGAATGACGGCGCGCCCCGCATGCGCAGTGCGGTGGGGTGAAATTGAAAAAACTCCATGTCCGCTATGCCTGCACCGGCTTGGAATGCCAGCGCAACGCCATCCCCGGTGGCAATGCCCGGGTTCGTGGTGTAGGCGAACAACTGGCCGGCGCCTCCAGAGCATAAGATGACATTGCGACAGCCAAACGTGTGCACTGATCCCTGGCGCTTGTCGAGCACTTCGACTCCGACGCAGCGTCCGCCTTGCAGAAGCAGTTTCGTCGCAAGATGGTTTTCACGGATCGTAACCGCCGTGCGTCGCGTATGGCGCGTGAGCGCGCCTTCGATCTCAGCGCCGGTAGCGTCCCCGCGCGCGTGCAGCACGCGCGGCACAGAGTGCGCCCCCTCCATCGCCAGGTTGATCTCGCCATGCAGGGTGTCGAAGTTTACGCCAAGCGACATCAGTTCACGCACACAGGCCGGGCCCTCGGAGACCATGGCCATCACGGCATGCGGATTGCACAGACCCGCGC
>VXOZ01000297.1 GCA_009839775.1 Chloroflexota bacterium
GGCCTTGCTCTGCGCCTCGCTCCCGAGTTTTGCGGTGGCGCTGATCCTGATCTATGCTTTCGCTGTAATCTTGCGGCTACTGCCGGTTGCGGGTTACGGTGACGGCGACCTCCGGCACCTGATTCTGCCGGCCATTTCACTGAGTGTTTTTACCATGGGTACCCTCGTCCGGCTGACCCACGCCAGCGTATTGGAGGTTATGGGGCAGGACTATATTCGCACGGCCTACGCCAAAGGCTTGAATAAGCTGGCGGTCGTGCTCAAACATGCTTTGCGGAACGCTCTCCTCCCGGTCGTCACGGTCGCCGGCACCCAGTTCGGCCAGCTCCTCGGCGGGGCGGCGATTGTCGAGACGATCTTTGCGTGGCCGGGCGTGGGTAAGCTCGTTGTGGAGTCGATCTACGCACGCGATTACCCAATCATCCAGGGCTTTGTGCTGCTGGCCGGCCTGACGTTTGTGCTCGTAAACCTGGGGACCGATCTGCTCTACGCCGTAATTGACCCACGCATTCGTTTGGGTGCAGGAGCACAGGGCAGAGGCGATGACCATGCCTAGCAGCGTGCTGCCGGCCGCCCCGGCGTCGACAGAGACGCTGCAGGACGAGGAGCTTTTCGCAGTAGGCGAGCACTCCCCATGGCGCGCGGCGCTACGGGTGTTGCAAGCTGACAGGGCGGCGCTTGCCGGCCTGATCTTGCTGGGTCTTTTTGTCGTCATCGCGCTAGCAGCGCCCCTCATCGCGCCTTATGATCCGCTCGCCATTCACTTGAGCGACAAACTGCAGGGCCCCAGCGCACGCTATCCGCTTGGTACCGACCAACTGGGCCGTGACCTGGCCAGCAGGCTCATCTACGGCACCCGCTCCACCCTGGGGAGCGCCATCCCGACAACCATCGGGCTGCTTTTCATTGGCCTGGTGATTGGCACGACGGCCGGCTATCTCGGCGGGTGGGTGGATCGCGTCGTGGTGGGCAGTATTGACGTGCTGCTGGCGCTGCCGCGGCTAATCCTTTCACTGACGCTGGTCGGCTTTCTCGGTCCCAGCCTCCAGAGCCTCCTTATTGCCATCATCGCCGTCGGCTGGGCCGATCACGCCCGCATATTCCGCGCCGCGACGCTTGCGGCCCGCGAATGGGAGTTCGTGCTGGCGGCCCGCGCTCTGGGCGCCTCAGACCTGCGGATTATGGCGCGTCACATCTTGCCCAATGTCATCGGCCCTGTCGTGGTACTCGCCACGCTCGACCTGGGCCACATCATACTGATGATTTCATCGCTCAGTTTTCTGGGCTTGGGCATCCAGCCACCGACCCCGGAATGGGGCGCAATGTTGAACGACGCCCGCACCTACCTCGAACATGCGCCGCATCTGGTCCTCTTGCCGGGGTTGTGCATTCTCCTGTCCGTCTTGGCGTGCAACTTGCTTGGAGACGGGCTGCGCGCGGCCCTCGATCCGCGCTCGCGCCATCGCTAGTCTGTAGAGTATTGGTCGAATAGGAAGTACAAGCGAGCACCGATGGCTGAGACATTAAAGCAGTCCCACTCAGAGCAAACGCCTCTGCTTGCGGTGCAAGGGCTCAGCGTCTCGTTTTCCACGCCCGACGGCGAGGTGCCTGCCGTGCAGGACGCGACTTTTGAAATCGAACAAGGGCGCATACTCGGTTTGGTCGGCGAATCCGGTTGCGGCAAGTCCGTCACGGCTCTGGCCCTCATGGGGTTGTTGCCTGCGCAGCCAACCTGCGAGCTTGCCGGTGAGGTACGGCTGAATGGCCGCAATCTCCTCACGCTCCCCGAACGGAAGTGGCAAGCGGTTCGCGGCCGGACCATCGCGATGATCTTTCAGGAACCGATGACCTCGCTCAATCCCGTGCACCGGGTCGGTGATCAGATTGCGGAGGTGGTGCGCGTACATCAACGAGTAAATCGCCGCGCGGCGCGGGAACAGGCAGTCGCATTGCTCCACCAAGTGGGGATTCCGGCCCCGGCCGAGCGCTCCCGGGCCTATCCGCACGAGCTGAGCGGCGGCATGCGTCAGCGGGTAATGATCGCGATGGCTCTGGCTTGCCGCCCAGCCTTGCTGATCGCGGACGAGCCAACGACGGCGCTTGACGTGACTATTCAGGCCCAGATACTTGATCTGCTCCGGCAGCTTCAGGACGAGATGGGGATGAGTCTACTCTTCATTACCCACGATCTGGGAGTAATCGCCGAGTTGGCAGACGATGTGGCAGTTATGTATGCTGGGCGGATCGTCGAGCACGCGCCGGTCGAGGCCCTGTTCGAGGCGCCGCAACACCCCTACACCCAGGGGCTGCTCATGAGCATGCCCTCACTCGGGACCGACCGCAGTCAGCAACTCCCGGCCATCGCTGGCAGCGTGCCGCATCCAAGCCGGCTGCCAGACGGCTGCGCCTTCACCCCGCGCTGCCCACACGCCCTTTCACAGTGCATGACTGAACTGCCACCGGATGTCGCCGCGGGACCGGGCCACCGCGTCCGCTGTTGGCTGCATGCGTCCCCACAACCGACCAGTGGCGCCGAGGCATTAGTATCCGGGCAGGAACCACGATGACAAGTACCGATGTGACGGAACCGCTGCTGGATGTCGAAAACTTGGTCAAGCACTTTCCGGTGCGGGGTAGCCGGCTCGGTCGCCGGCCGGCGGTCCGGGCGGTAGATGGGGTTTCCTTCCAGATTCGGCGCGGCGAAACGTTTGGTCTCGTGGGTGAATCGGGCTGCGGCAAGACTACGACGGGGCGCGTCATCCTACGCCTCATCTCTGCCACCGGCGGCCGCGTGCGCTTTGCCGGTCAGGATGTATTCGCTCTGCGTGGTCGCGAACTCGCTGCTTGGCGCCGGCAGGCCCAGACTATCTTCCAAGACCCCTATGGCTCGCTCAATCCACGTGTGACCGTCGGCGCCAGCATCGCCGAGGGATTGGTCGTACACGGCGTGGGTACCCGGCGCGAGCGGGAGGCGCAGGTGCATGCGGCGCTCACGGCCGTCGGCCTGCGTCCCGAGTACGCGCGGCGCTACCCGCACGAGTTCAGCGGGGGACAACGCCAGCGTATCGGCATCGCCCGGGCGCTGGTCCTGCAACCGCAGCTCATCGTCTGCGATGAACCAGTTTCGGCATTGGATGTCTCGGTGCAGGCGCAAGTGCTCAACCTGCTGCGCGACTTGCAGGCTGCGCACGGCCTGACTTACC
>VXOZ01000141.1:0-677 GCA_009839775.1 Chloroflexota bacterium
CGTCAAGAGCGATTGCATGCGCTCCTTGAAGGACTCGAGGCCCACAAAAGCCTCGATGTCGATGGCGATGAAGAGATGGGCAACGTCGGCGGGACGGGTCATGTCGCTGAAGAAGCCGGCGGCATGCACGCCCAGGGTCGCGCCGGTGAGCAGCGACGTGAAGACCTCGACCATCAAGGCAAGTCCAGAACCCTTATAGTCTGCCAGCGGACGGGCTCCGCCCTGCCTTGCGCGCGTGGGGTCGGTGGTGGGTAGGCCGTCGGGCCCAACCGCCCAGGAATCCGGAATGGATTGCCCGCGCTTTTCCGCAAGGACGACGTGTCCCATGGCCACCACGCTCGTCGCCATGTCCAGGATGAGCGGCGCGCCGTGGGTGGGGGCGCCAAAGCAGACTGGGTTAGTACCCAGGAACTTCTTGGCCGCGCCCCAGGGCACCATGGCCGGACTGGAATTGGTCGTCACGATGCCAAGGCACGCGGCATCCGCCATCTGCAGGGCGTAATCAGCCGCCATGCCGAAGTGGTTGCTGTTGTGGACGCCCACCGTGCCGATGCCTTGCTCCCGCGCGAGCCGAATTGCCAACCGGGTGGCATACGTGCTGACCGGCACGCCCAGCCCATTGTCACCATTGACCAGCGCAGAGGCTCTCTCATATACCCATCTCACGCTGCCGACGA
>VXOZ01000141.1:687-3198 GCA_009839775.1 Chloroflexota bacterium
GCGCAGAGGCGGCGCGCTGGCGTTCGACATGGATGTTTGCGTTAGGGTTGACAACGCCGTTGCGAATGCGCTGCACCAGCGCGGAGAGACGCGTGATACCATGACTCTCAACGCCGCGCAGGTCGCAGAGCACGAGGTGCCGGGCCGACTGCGCCGCATGCTCTATCGGAATGCCCGCGTGCACGAGCACATCCCGCGCAAACTGCTCAAGCCGTGTTGCGGGAATGCGCTGCGTGGCAGTTGGCGACGCGTGGGGTCCGTTCGCGCCCTTGCCGGGTGCGCTCGCGCCTGTATTAGGCGCGCTCACGCCTTGGCTACCTCCACCTTGGCGAGTTCCTCCAAGGGCTTAACGACCGCCGTCTGGTCTTCGTCGGCCAGTCCCTGCGCAATAGCCTCTTCGTAGACAAGCTGCGTGAGATTGCTGAGCAGCATGCGTACGCTCGCTTGCTGACCGAGTTGCGTCGCCAGGCGTAGGTCTTTCACGAGGAGTTTGATGGCGAAAGCCGGGTTGAAGTTGCGCTTCAGGATAAAGTCGGGCATGGCGCGATGCAGCATGCGGCTGTCGCCCATGGCGGTACCGAGCACTTGGTAGGACGTTTCGGGGTCCACGCCGTTCTTGGCCCCCAGCACCATGGCTTCCACGATACCGGCCAGATTGATGCCGACGAGGAGTTGGTTTTGGAGTTTTACTACCGACCCCGCTCCCAGGGGGCCCACGTGGAAGATGTTCTCGCCCATGGCCTGGAAGAGCGGCTCGGCTTTGGCGAACGCGTCCGCCTCGCCGCCCGCCATGATGGCGAGCGTGCCGGCCTCGGCTCCCATGGGTCCGCCGCTGATGGGCGCGTCGATGAACTGGATCTGCTTCTCGGCGAGTGCCGCGCCGACGCGCTGGGCCGTCGCCGGGTCGATAGTGCTATGGTCTACAAACACCTGACCCGCGCGCGAGCCGTGAATAGCGCCCGCGTCTCCCAAGAAGACTTCCTCTACGTCTTCGGGCATCGAAACGCAGGAGAGCACGAAGTCGGCACGCTCCGCCGCTTCCCGTGGACTTTCCACCAACGTACCGCCGGACGCGACGAACGCTTCCGCCTTGCTGCGCGTGCGGTTGTAGGCATAGACATCGTGACCCGCCTTGCGCAGATTGACCGCCATGTGCATGCCCATCGTGCCGAGACCGATGAAGGCGACCTTCATTTCACACGTACCTCCTTCGCTGTGGACTGTGATTCAGGATTTGCTGACTGGGTGCTTTCCACTTCTCGTATCTTGCGAATTCCGGTGTAGACGTATTCCGCGCCGGAGTAGACTGTGAGGATTAGGGCAAGCCAAAGCAGAATGTCGGTGACCCAGAGCAGCGAGTCGCCGACGATGCTCCGCCACAGGATAAGGACGATCAGGGCGATAAAGGTAATGCCGGTCTTGAGCTTGCCGGCGCGGCCCGCCGGAATTGACACGCCCTTCTCCGCAGCCTGCACACGCAAGCCGGTGACCGCCATTTCGCGGCTCACGACCACCGCCGCCCACCAGCCCGGCAGCAGGCCAACCTGCACGAGCGCAATCAACACCACCGCAACCAGGACTTTGTCGGCCACCAGGTCAAGCGATGCCCCAACTGCCGAAACAGTGTTTCTGCGGCGCGCCACGAAACCATCCAGCCAATCCGTTGCGGCCGCAATGACCAAGAGTGCCGCGGCCAGCCAGTACCATTCCGCGCTGCCCTCGCCCCAAACGATGAGGTACAAGATGACGGGCGCGAGCACCATGCGCAGGAGCGTCAATTGCGTGGCGATGCCAACGGGCATGGAGAAGTCCTTGAGCAGTGCGGCGCCGTGCCGGCTGTGATACCGCTTTATCCTGGGTACTCACGATACCGCTATCGCAGCGGCGCGGCAACCCCACGGGGGCGTCAGCGACCGACGGACGGCGCTTACACAGTCCTACAAGCACAGGCGCGCGCACTCTTGTACGGGTTCCGTTCCCGCCAGCTTTGCCCAGCGGCTCAACAGGGTATGGCGTTCAGTGCGGCTGCGCTCGCGCGAATCTGCGACGGGAGATAGCGCAACGCAGCCTATTCCCGTTTAACGGACACTGGATATGAGACACTTGTGTGAAGGTACGGCTTTGGCGCTGGTAAGAGCGGACGGCCATCCGCCACTTGCTCGCCACTACTGGCGTCGCGCAGCAGATGTGGGGCACTGAATGTAGGTGGCTCCCGGTATGCGAAAACCACTCGCCGGTTTGGATCAGGAATGCCTAGCGGCGCAGGCGCTTCCTACCCATTCCCGCGCACACCCCGGCCAGACTGCCCGATACCCGTAGGCGCGCACTGCCGCGCAATTGTCATTGCGAAGTTGGAACCGGTGTGCCTTGTATGCTGACGGTGATTTCTAGCTCGCCAGCGTCGGTTTTGACCGCCTCGAAAACCACCGGGTCCGGGCTTTCAACTAATGAGTCGAATACGCGTTCATTTAAGGTGAGTTCGACCCCACCGGTGCGCCCAAAGAGCTGTAT
>VXOZ01000350.1 GCA_009839775.1 Chloroflexota bacterium
GCTCGAGTTCAGCATGTATTCGGTCGCTTCACCGGAAGGCGCCGCATCCATTGTCTGGAAGGATGCGAAGTTTGCGCCGGAAGCGGCGAATTCGCTGAAGCCATTCGCCCAAGACCTCAAATCCCTGGGCATCGTCCACCGTGTGGTTTCAGAACCGCCCGGTGGCGCCCACGTAGACCCCCGTGGCGCGGCTATGGCGCTTAAGACCGCCTTGGTCGTAGAGCTAGACACGCTTCAAGAGCTCCCTCTCACCACACTAATCGAACGCCGCTACGACTTCTATCGCTCCCTCGGCGTCGTGGTTCCGCAGTAGATTTTCGTACATCCCTGCCCCGATATTTTGAAGCAAGATTCGGGCGTGGAAGGCGCTTTCACATACCCTTGGCTGAATGAGTCGAGAGGAGAAGCGACCATCGCCCCTCCCAACGTGAAAACCCAGCCACTCCCAAAGTGGATAGAATAGCACCTGTGGCTTGGGTAGCTGTGGCCGGTACGGCAAAGATCTTGGTTGATCCACCATCAGGAACATGAACTCGCAAGACTGTGCGTACACGGTTGCCGTTCTGGCAGACGTTCACGGCAATGCGGCGGCTCTGAGCGCGGTGCTGAATGCGCTTGATGACCAAACCTTTGACACCCTCGTATTTGCCGGCGACCTTGTCCTGAACGGCCCGCGCCCGGCGGAGACTTTGGACACTATTCGGGCTCTGAACGTGCCAACCATCTTCGGCAACGCCGATCGCTACGTCTGCGATCCAAACCATCCTGGTCCCGGCGTGCAGTGGGTACGGGAGCGGCTAGATACTGCGGCAATAGCGTACCTGTCGGATCTGCCGTTCGCACACCGCATCACTCCGCCGGGTGGAGAGTCTCCCACTGATGATCTGCTCGTCGTCCATGCCACACCGACGGATGTCGAGGCGATGTTGATCCTAGAACCCGACCGCTTCGGACTGCTGACAGTCACGCCGCAGTTTAAAGCCGAGCGGATGCTCGGGACGGCCCGGGCAGACCTGATTCTGGCGGGACATCTTCATTACGCCTCCTCAGGAAGAGTTGGCGACCGGCGGTGCGCAACCGTGGGCTCAGTGGGCTTCCCCTATGATGGAGACACGCGCGCCGCCTATGCGCAGGCCATCTGGGACGGTCATAGCTGGGAAGTAGTACATTGCCGTGTAAGTTACGAACATCTGCAAGTTGCGGCAGAAGTTGAGCACTCCGGTTTCCCATTCGCGGTCAATTCGGCGGAGCGCTTACGCCGCGCTCGGTTCATTCCTCAGGTGTAGCGAGCAGTCTCCAACTGCCACTCAGGAACGATAATGAACGTTGAGACGAAAGACTCCAATCGACCAGCCGAGCTAGATCCGCTGGCGCGGGCCCGCGGCTTGCGCGTGCGGCAGGAGACGCTGGAACGCATCCGCGCCGGGCATCAGGTCATCCTGGATGAACTCAAGCCCACCCAGGCGCAGATCGACCGCGGGCTGGCACTGCACTACAACAGCTTCGTCGCCGACGTGCAGGGGTCGGTGCAGTTGAGCTCGACCCACGGCATCGTGGGGGACCGGTTGCGACAGGACCTTGAGCCAGTGCGCAATGAGCTGTCCGGGCAAGACCTGGTTCCCGAAGAGCTTCAGCGCCGCCTGCATGCCGACCACTTCAAACGGAAGACCTTCGAATCGGCCTTTGATGCGCAGTGGCTCGCGGAGTCGCAGGCGCTCTACCGCATCTCCGGCGTGGATCTGGGCGTCTGCGACGTGGCCGGTCCCGAAGAGAATACCCTTGAGGCAGCCCTGGACCGAGTATCACGCATCAACTTTGCGCACGAACATCGTGACGACATCATTCGCGTCGCCAAACTTGCAGACATCGAACGGGGCATCCGCAGCGGGACGCCGAGCGAGATGTTTCACCTGGCTGGCGTCGGCTGCTTCGCGGAAACAGCAAACCCGTTGAGAAATCTCGACTTGTTCTACGCGCTCGGCGTGCGCATGTCCCAGATGACGTACATCCAAGATAACGGCCTCTGCAGTTCGTACCTACAGGAGCGCGATACCGGCCTAACACCGCTCGGCGCGAAGGTAGTGCGGCGCATGAATGAACTGGGCATCATGGTGGACCTGGCCCACAGCGGCGAGCAGTCGTCGTACGACATGATTGAAGCCTCGACCGAACCGGTGCTGCTCAGCCATACCGGGTGCCGCGCCGTGTACGATGACTCCACGAACCGGGGGTATCTGGAAAAGGTGTTCCAGCAACCCTACGCCCGCGGCGCGACGATGCCGACGCGACCCGTGAGCCGAAACGCGGACGACGCCATGCTCAAGGCCGTGGCCGCGAAAGGCGGGCTGGTGGCGATTTACTCGATAGACTACGTGCTCGGCACCGGGCCGGAGTCGTTCCATACCTGGTACCGCCACCTGGAGCACGCGATCAAGGTAGCCGGCATCGATCACGTTGCCATCGGCACGGACCGTACCTTCTTCCCTACCTGGCAACCCGGCGCGCTCGACTGGACCAACTGGCCCTACTGGACCGTCGGCCTCGTCTGCATGGGGCACTCGGACGAAGAAATCCAAAAGCTCATCGGCGGCAACTGCCTGCGCTTCGCCCGGCAGGTGCTCGACAAACGCCCCTGGGGGGCGTTCATGTAGTTTCGCCATTGGCACGGGCTTGCCTGTGCATGAGATAATAGACTTACAGTTAACATCAATTTGAAGATTTAGACTATTCAACAGGAAATGGCATGCCAGACGTATTGTTCCTGGTTAAAACGCGTGGTGGGGCAACTATACCCAGAGCCGCAATGCTGGCTGCTTACCCCAATGGAACATACCGCACGGGCCAGACCGACACCGATGGTAAGTGCCAACTAGACCTTTACCGCATTGATAAGGAAATGAAGGTGCTTGTCGCTGCTGAGGGGCATCTGCCATACCACACAGACCTCATTCCGGGAGAATCGAACGTTGTTCCCTTGGAATTAGATCCATCCAAAGACGACAAGAAGGCGCTCCTTTTCACGCGGGACACTGGCTACATCCCAGGCATTGAGGGACGCCTCAATCCGCACAAGGATGGCTATGTGTACGCTGAAAACATCGCCATAAACGGAAGACTTGCAACCCCTGCCGCACACTTTCAGATTGGAGAATGCCTCCATCTGATCGATGTATTTGGCGTCTCAAGCACAAT
>VXOZ01000076.1 GCA_009839775.1 Chloroflexota bacterium
ATTCCGGGTCGCCTGCGTGAACATGCCCTGCGCATCGAAAGCGATTTCTTCCGGTTCGCTTACTCGATGCACGCGGCCCGTGGCCTCCAGTTGTGGCGCTAGTGGCTCCGAGACCCAGAGGTCTTCCAGGTGTTTCGTGTCCTGGATGCGCATAATGCGCGCGGTCTCATTCTCGATCTGATGGACGCAGGCCAGCGCCACGAAGAGCGCTTCGCGGTCGTTGGCGACCGTAAGCGGAATGCGCGCGCCTTCCGGTCCTTTGGCGGTGACAACATTCATGTAGGTCTGCACGGGGTCCAGCTTATCGACAATCTGCTGCAAAACCACGTCGCCCAGACCGATGCCGCAGGCGTTGCCTTCCGTATCTTTGGTCAGGTCCCGCATGACGATCCGCTTGACGAGAGGAGGTTGGGGCAAAGGGCCGCTCCAGTAGCGGTTAATGACATTCGTATCCGCGCCGATGCCGCTAATGTCCTTGCCAAGCTGGTCGACGATGAGCACGTCGACTTCTTCGCCGGGTAGACGCGCCATGCGCTCGCGTGCAATCTTGAGCAGCTCTTGCTCTTCTTCCAAAATGCGGTCGGCCGGCACGGCCTTGATCAATGAAAGGCGGGAATGGCCGTCTTCTACCAACGCCAGGCCGAAGGGGACTGGCATGTGCTGGATGGTAAACTGGCCCACCGCCGGAATGAGCGTGGGAAACTCGTCGAAGCTGCGGCCGTGAAACGTATCGGCGCCCTTCTGCTTTCCCAGGCCGATGGCGAGCATCTTCATGATCCCGGATTCGATATTGCCGTGAAAGTCGGTGTGTGGCTTAACGCGATTAACGGGGATCGTGATGTCGGCTTCCGTATACGCGGTCTTGTCAACCCAGACCGGCACGTTGTCTTTCACGTGACCGAGCAGCACCGTCTCCATGCTGGAACGGATGGGGCAGCCCATAGCTTCTTCGGTTACACCATAGTGTTCGAGAATCTCAAGTTGGCCCTCCGCCGTCGCGCCCCCGTGGCTGCCCATAGCGGGCACGATGAAGGGTTCGGCGCCAAGTTTTCTTATCTCATGCGCTGCCGCTTTCAGCACCTGATCGATGCGATTGATACCGCGGCTGCCACCGGTCAGGGCGACGCGCTTGCCCGGTTGTATGGTCTCGCGAATCTCCGGACGTGCGAACTCCTCAGCAACAGCGGCAGCGACGTCTTCAATGGTCGCGGTTACTAGCTCTTGCCGCATCCGCACCCAGCGCGGGAGCCTTCCCCGCTCGAATATCTCCAGACCCATGGTTCCTATCTCCCCTCTGCGGCGTGCCGCTGCGCGATACCTCTCCAGAGTCTCAAATCGCGCCGTATCGTTTCAGCCTTAGTGCACCTTGTTTAATGTACCACTGCCTTGTGAATGTTGCCTGCTTGCAGCCGCAAACGTGCTTGCTCATACGTGGTAATGCAAGCAACGTGGACGTAATGCGCACTGGCCCGCACGCTTGCCTCAGCGTTCACTGTGCGGATGAGGAACTGTCCTCATCGGCATTCTCATAGGTGGTCGTACCGGGAAAGAGTTGCTGCGCTTTGCGCACCACCGGGTCATGCGCCGGATCCTTCTCATAGGCGCTCGCCGATGAGTCCCTCTGCGCCAGTGTGCATTCGACGGAGAAGTGACGGCCGATGGTCTGCGCGATGGCTTTCTCAACCAGAATGAGATTATCGGATTGGCGCACCTGGTCGCGGTGCCAGGCGTGCGCAAACTCCAGCGTTAGCACCCGGTCCTGTACGGCTATCGGCGTGCAGTCGCGCAACACGCCGCGCAGGTGCACGTTCGGTCGGCGAAAGGAGTCCACCACGGCATCCCAGCGCTGTTGGATCTCTGCGAGCGGTGTGTCCGCAGCCTCTGCGGCAGCAGTGGCACTCGGTGGCAATTCAGTGGTTTTGGTCGCGGCGGCAGACGGGTCACTTGAGGTTTCCGTTGCATCCGCAGTGTTGGTCGCGTCTGCCGGTGGCGTGCCAGCCGCAGTTGCACTCGCCGGAGGCGCTGACTGCGGGGCAGCCTGTGGGGGAGACGTGGGGGCAGTCTGTCGTGAGGCAGGCATAGGAGCCGGTGATGCGCTTGGAGATTCATCTTTGGCGCAAAACTCCACCAAAGCCAGCTCGACAGGTAGCTGCGGAAAGACTCCCAGGCGCAGCGCTTGCTCGGCTTCCGAAAAGAGCCTGATCGCCTGGACGATCTCGGCGAGAGAGATGCGGCCCGCCAGACCGTCCATGAGTGCGGCTTCTTCCTCGCTCATTTCGAGCAGTTCGGCGGCTTCCATGCCGCTTTTGTGGAGCAGCGTGCCGCGCAGGTAGCGGATGGTCTCCCGCGCAAATTGCCGCATGTCCAGGCCCTGGTCCGCGGCTTGGGAAAGTACGCGCAGACCCTCCGTAGTGTCGCGGCGCGCCAGGGTGTCGACAAATTCAGCCACAACCGCCGTGTGCGCCAACCCCAGCATCTCCCGCACTGCGGTCGCGGACACGCCATCCTCGGCGTAGATGATGGGCGGGTGGAAGAGGCTACCCGCATCGCGGGCGCTGCCGCCGGCCCGGCGCGCGCGGGTATTCAGGGCTTCCGTTTCGGCGCTGACCTTTTCCGCCTCGGCGATCTCCTGCAAGCGTCCCACCAGCGACCGCACGGGAATGCGGCGAAAGTCAAACCGCTGGCAGCGCGACAGGATGGTGGGCAGCACGCGGTGGATTTCCGTAGTCGCCAGCACGAAGACGGCGTGGTCCGGCGGCTCTTCCAGGGTCTTCAAGAGCGCGTTCGACGCTTCCGGCGTGAGTTGGTGCACCTCGTCTATCAAGTAGAATTTATACCGGCCGTTAACAGGGGCGAAATTCACGCGCTCGCGCAGGTCGCGGATGTCCTCGATCCCGCGATTGGAGGCGGCGTCGAGCTCCACGAGATCGAGGAAGCGGCCTTCCACGATGTCCGTGCACGCGTCGCACTTGCCGCAGGGTTCAGGCTGGACGCCCTGCAGGCAGTTGAGGGCTTTCGCCAAGATGCGCGCCAAAGAGGTCTTGCCCGAGCCGCGCGGCCCCGCAAAGATGTAGGCGTGGGCCACCTGCCCCGACGCCAGGGAGTTCTGCAGCGTGCGCACCGTCGGCTCCTGCCCGACCACGTCGCCGAAGGTCTGCGGCCGCCACTTGTTGTATAACAC
>VXOZ01000488.1 GCA_009839775.1 Chloroflexota bacterium
GGTTAGACTGCGGGGAGGGGCATCCACCCCATCGAGAGAAAAATGTGTGTGGGCGCGCATTTGCGTCCACTTGGCCTGTCAGCGCCCACCTTTGGAAAAGAACGTGATCAAATCCCTGATCTTTTGCGCAACCGTCATGATAAAGAAGAGCATAACGAGATAGATGCCGACAAACATCCAAACCAGGATCGTCAATTGTCCCATCCAGCCAATTACAGAGGGCGGGCTATCAAGGCTGAAATAGCGTGGATCACTCAGAACCGGACCAAGCAACACACCCAAACCGCACCAGCCCAGAAAGATCAAAACCATCGCCCAAAGATAACCGGACGAGACCATCTTTCCGTGTTGCCAGATCAGGGACAGGACCTTGCGCGGACGAAACAGGCATTCCGCCATGCGGTATTGCAGGTCGTCCAGCCAGTTCGATAATCGTGAGGGGCCTGAATCGTCGGTCATAATGTCTCTACCGTTCTGTTTTTCCGTTAAAGCGTTTCGACTTTATCTTGAATCGAAAAACGCTGCCTCTCGCCCTCGGCTCGAACGCGTTTTCCGATATGTGATATCTCTACGAAAAGCCGCAACGCTATAAGTGCCAAGATTGCACCCCGCTGCACAAGCCCTCAATGCTGCCATTGCTCTCGCCCGTATTTGCGCCCGCGAACAGTGATCCGATCTTGGGCATCAATGGGTACATCTTCGCGGTACATCTCACCAATGACGTTAACGCGATAGACATTGGCATGGTGATCGCCAAAGGCGTAGATGATGAAACACCAGTTTCCCCGCCCCTGTTCGCGCACCTGATAATAGCCGTCGAAGTTGCGGCATTGCCATGATCCTGACCACCAGACGGCACCTGATGTGCCGCGTTCTTCCGGTGTCAGGTCGATTAATGCCAGTTGGCCCATGTCACCACCCTCCTATGCCGCGTCCTGTTGGCGTTCCAGTTTGTGCTTTGCTTCCAGCGCTTCAAAGGCTGTTTTACGCGTCGGCAGGTTTTCGCAGACAAGCCGGGATATCTGTTCTTCGAAATCCGGCCCCACCTGGTCGCACCATGCAAGGATGGCCGCGTGATCTTCGGAATCCTTCGGGTCAAACCAATGAGAGTCCGGGCCTTCGTCCCCGGCTTCCGACCAGTTGCTCATAATCTCCATGACCTCATCCGGGTCATAGAGATTGCCGAACGACCCGGGCGCATCCTTGCACCGGAACCACGCCTGATTGACCGTGATCAGCTGCGCAGGATCAACCTCGATCTGCTGTTCATCGGTGCTGAACGTATCCAGGTAGCCGGTCTTGGTCTGTACGAACGCATGCAGATCGTCTGCCAGATCACTGGCCTGCCAGTCCTCGCGGCTTGATCCGACCCATTCAAGCAGAGCGTCGTCGCGGGTGTCTTCGCTGACAAAGACCTGCGCGTTTGTTCCATTGTCGCAATCGGTGGCAAGGGTATAGATGGTGAGTTTCATCGTTTGCTCTCCTGTTTCGTGCTTGAGTTTCGACATGTGGTTAGGTCGCGCAGGGATTGGGCCAGACGTCGATCTGCTGCTGCGCGGGCGCGGTCCTTGTTCTTCGCGGCAGACCCGTTCAGCGCCTTCACAGCCGCTGCGTGTTCTTCCTCAGTATGATCCCCGGGCAACATGGCCACGTCGCGGGCTTTCAGAATGTTCATGAACATGATGGCTGTCCTCCCTATCTGATCTTGTTGAGCAGCCACGCATCGAATGCACTGGCTTGTGATCTGGGCAGGCGGGCACGGGCGAGTTTCAGGGCGGTCACAGCCTGATCCAGTTCCGGCGAGGCCGACCCGGCCCGCTCCATCTTGATCTGATAGGCCGCGCGATCCTTGACCTGCCATTTCAGGCGGGTTTGGTCCGGCGCAGTGGACAGGGCTTTATCGCTCCAAAGACTTGGAAGCGCCCCGGTCAGATCGTAGGTCGTGCCGATCCGCGCGCCCTTGAAGAGGGAGGGTCTGGCTTTGGGATACCAAAACTCGTCGCCATCCTCCCCAAGAAAACAGTGCTGCAGTTTGCCCATCTGCAACCGGCGACCGATATAGGCGCCAATCCGTTTCTCAACCGTCTCGGTCATGCGGTGATCTCCTCGTAAGCACTGGCGAGTGTTTCGACGGTTTCTGTAATGGCGGCGTCATGCCGGGCCTGTTGCTCACGCTCAGCCCGCTCTGCGGCCCATCGTTCCTGCTCGGCTTTCCAGAGCACATCTGCTTCGGGTTTCGGGATGTAGTCGAAGGAACCGGGGGGCTGGCGCAGTTCTTCACCCGTCTCTGCATCGCAGGTGAAGGCACTCCGTTCCTCGCCTTGACATGTCTCGCTGTTGCACCACCCGGTGTCATAGGTTGTACCAACCACGAAGTTCTGCAGGTCCGCGTCCCATTCGGCAGTGGCATCAAAGGCCATCTCGTTGCTGCCACAGGTCTTGCAGCGGTAATCAATGCGTCGGCTCATTGGTCTGCACCCCCATCGGTTTGGTCCTCAAGCGGCTGATACGGGTCGCGCTGATCGGAACCGGAATAGTCGGAAAACTCTACGAAGGCTTCGCGCAGATCAGCGAGCGGGTGATTGTCGAAATCATCCACGCGCCGATCTTCCTCGGCAGTCTTCGCCTCAATGTCCTCATGAATGGCAAAAGTCAGGTCTTCGGCCAATTCGGTGAAATCGGTGACAGGCACAACTTGGCCCTTGCGGCGCGGGAAATGCCCAAGCTGGGTATCGCCCGCGACAAAGCCCTTGCCCGTCTCGATGGCAATCTGTCGCGCGATTTGCACGGCCTCCAAAGGTGTAGAGGCATCATGGATGGCCGTGGCCAGATATTCGGGCTGGTCTGCGTTGCCTTCATTGGCACGGCCATAGATACCCCAAAATTGCGCGGCCCCGGCGTCACACTGCCCGATGTAACCACCATCTTCGTCTTTCTCGCAGGCCACCAGTTCAAACCATTCGAACCGATCCAGCGTGTCACCTGCGCAGAGGTTGTTGAACCGCTGGCAGGGCGGCGGGGTGTTCACGGTGAACACAACGGCTTCATCTTCGACCGTGTAGGGAACCGCCTTGGACAGAAGCTGTTCGAGTGCAGTTTCAGGAATATCAGGGACCGACTTACACATGTTTTCGAGCAGCTTGGGACGATCATCAGCAAATGCGTAGCCGTTGATAAACC
>VXOZ01000258.1 GCA_009839775.1 Chloroflexota bacterium
AACATACCGGGGGAGGACCGGGTCGGGTGCGGCCTAAATCCGCCCGGCGGGCCTAGCGCCGCCCGGGGGGTTCGGCCTAACGTCCCCCCGTTTGCGTTCGAGCGCCCGCCATTGCGTGATGACGCTCATGCTCACATGGAACCGCGCCGCGGCCTCCCGGCGGGTCGCGCCCGCCGCCACCGCTTCGAGAACCCGCTTGCGCAGGTCGAGGGAATACGCCTTCGGCATGTCTGCCTCCGTCTTCGCATCGGGAGGAACGAATTAGAACAAATTACGAATACGATAAAGCCCCCGGACCCGCCCGGCAGAACAGGCGGGTCCGGGGTTACGGGAGCCCTTTGCGCTCCAGATGCTTCAGCGCTTCGCGCCGGCTCAGGGGCGAAAGTCCGGTGTGTGTTTCGGTGAACGCCAGCACCCAGCCGGGATCGGTCCTGGAATATTCGCGCAGCGCCCAGCCGATGCCCTTGCGCAGGAAGAACTCCGGGTCTGCGATGGACGGCCGGATCGCGTCGGCCAGCAGCGCGGTATCCGTCGCCCGCCCGGCCCGAAGCTGCGCGAGTATGGCGGTCCGCCGCTTCCAGATGTCGCCGTCCCGCGCCCAGTCGCGGAGCAAGGCCTTCACCGGGCGGGGGTGGGCGGCGAGCATTGTCCCCATCCCCCGGGCGGCGATCGGGTCCGCATAGTCCCACCAGGCGCCGGTAACCACCGGTTCCTCGACCATGGGAACGCGCGCCGGCTCCAGCCAGCGCGAATAGCGCCCGGAGAGCAGAAGCTCCACCGCCGCATAGCGTTCCTCGCGGTAGGCGGCCCCGCGCCACAGGCCAAGGACCGCCGCTTCCCACGCGCCGGCGTCCGCGCGTCTGGCGATATGCCTTCACAGGCCGCACCCTGTTCCGAGAGGTCCTTCGAGGCTCTTCGCGTAACCAACACAACTGCTCCCTGAGAAGACCTTGATGAACGGCCATCCCAACCGCCGTTGATTTGATGTAAACCACTTACGAACGTGCCTTCAGAGCACCTTCTTGGTTTATTTCATCCAAATCTCGACAACATGCCCTCGAAGCCGTACAGCCAAAACAAAAACAACCTCATTGATCGATACAAGCCTCTCCCGCGGGCGTTATGTCGCGCCTTCTAAATCGTCCCTCGTACTTGACTCCAAAATGCCACCCTATCAAATTCTATGCGATCATAGGAATGTTGCCCTCCTTCTCCTGTTCCTAATACCAACGGTTCGGTATCACGAAAATTGGACTGCACAACTAGAGAAATTGCCTGTTCTTGCATTGGAACGTCTGTTTCGTGAAACGTGTCAACTGAGACAGAATAATCTTCTCCCGCTAAATGAAACTGATCGATTAATTTTTCTAAACTAGTTCGTCGATTTGTCAAAGTTATCGTCGAATTCTCACCAGCATACGAAACTGAGTAAATGGCGTAGTCGTTCCCTCTTACTAAGCGGTATTGAATATCCCTGACACATCCCGCTAGAATGTGGCTGGACAACTCATATGCATGATTATGAATGGGCCAATTCGGTTCTTTGGTACGCCTGTTTCCTCTCGGCCAATAATGCACCCGTGTTGTGAATTCATCCTCTTCCCTTCGAATGACACAGGATACAAAGCCGAGTGGATGCCACAATGGTTGACATGTCGAGGCAATCTCAGAAATATTATCCCGCAGGTATGGTAGTTGTGAACGGGCATTAATCTTCATATGGATTCCTTACTTCTCGGCATGCTTCTGCGATTTTTCCTGGCGTCAACTTTTCGCATAAATCTTGCATATTGATGGAAGTCAAAAATTCTCTTACATCAGCCTCGGTAATGGCCGAAATAGATGTACAATGTGAAAATTTTTGAAGGGGCAACTCTCTTCCTTGCTGACGCTCAAAACGCATCTGAAGATCAAAGTGATTATACATGAAGTGCTCATTTGTTATCTTTAGCGCCGGACGTCTCCGGTCCTCCACAGTCAAGATCATTGCACTGTCACTAGAGTCAATCCTAAGAGGATCAAACATTGATAACAAGAATAATTCAATTGAGACATTCTTGTTGGTTACGTACCAAGCACAATGAATGATAGTCACAATTACTTCTAGCGCAACGATGGTCGCGTCGAAGTGTCGCCCTTTGTCAATGGAGTTAATTTTATTCCGATACTCCGCGTGAGAATTACATAACAATTCGTCTTGGGGATCGATGATACTGACACTAATTTGCATATTTGGTTTGATTGCCAATGTAGGTAGTACTTTCCCTCGTAAGTACCGGCCAAAATTTCCCGTATACCTCCATCGCGTGGCTTCGGAAAGGAGTGCTTCGAATTCAGCAGTAATATCCTTAGGCTCGACTTGTTGTAATGTTTGAGTATTTTGCTGGCTGGGAATAAACGAAATTACAATCCAATACATGATTAGAGAAACAATAACTGCACTAGCTAGTGCTTGAGCATAGCCTGATAAACGCGAATCAGGTGGAAACAAAAAAATATCGCAAAGCACAATTACTGCACAAAGTGCAATCAGGAATGCAATAAATGTTCGCCTATGAGCGATTGGCAGCTGTAGAATGGATCTTGCGTCCACTGGCAATTTCCCAAGTAGAACAGGATAAAATGCGGGGAGGGAGGGTATCCTGGGCTGGACCACGTTGCAAGGAGTACGTCAATCAGGGAGAGACCGACCATCCTTGGAGGTGTCGTTCAGCGGCTCGACGGGTCCGTAGGGGTCGATACGACGGCCCGACCGTCGTCCGGAAGAATGCAAATGATCGGGACCAGCCTGACCGCATCGTCCTTTCCCGGAAGTCGAGGCGAGCAATTTGCGATCCCGATGCTGGCTCTGCAAGGATAGCTTCACCCATGCCGCCGCGGCTCTAGGAGCGGAACTCCAGCTACCGGCGGCCGTTCCCGCCTGAAATGCGCTAACCTGCGCCCGCGCCGCGCGCTCCGGCCGCGGCATCCGCGAACAGGAAGACGGGAGGGCGTCATGGCGCTCAACAGGTATATCATCGAACGCGACATTCCCGAGGTCGGGACGCTGGAGCGCCAGCAGCTGGCGGAGGCCGCGGCGAAGTCGAACGGGGTGCTGACGGCGCTCGGGCCGGACATCCAGTGGGTGGAGAGCTTCGTCGCCGCG
>VXOZ01000452.1 GCA_009839775.1 Chloroflexota bacterium
GTGGCGCCCACGAACAAGCGCATGTACGAAGAGGCCGGTCTGAACCTGCCGCCGACTGATTGGACTGACCCCGACTGGACCTTCGACCGCTTTCGGTCGGAGATGAAGCGACTGACCAAAGAAGACGGTGGCAAGACCTCCCAGTTTGGTTTGTTGGGGGCAAGTCCGGTCTACCTCTTCATTGACTGGCCGAACCTCTTCGATACGGAGTGGATCGCCGACGACAACCGCACCGTGATCTCAGACGACCCGGCGCTGGTGGATGCCTACGAACAATTCTTCGATATGGCCGTCCAGGACCGCTCCGTGGCTAAGCCGGGGCAGGTGAACGACCTCTTCGGGACCAACGTCAGGACGGCGTTCGTCGAGGAGAGAGGCGCCATGCTGCGCAGCGCGCCCGGCGGCTTCTTCATGATACTGGAGGCAATCCAACGCGGCGCGCCGTTCGTCTACAGCCCAATCTTCCGGGGTACAAGCGCAAGACCGGTTTCGCACCTGAACCTCGACGGCAACGGTATTGTCGTCGGCTCCAAGCAGCCGGACGCCGGCTGGGCACTCATCAAGTGGGGCAGCCGCACCATCAACTGGGCGATTTCCCGCGGCACCGGCTTCCATCGCGTGGACTTCTTCGACGAATGGGCGGAGAACATCTACGGCGACAAGGACTTCCAAGCAGAAGTGCGCCTGGAGGTCTACCGCGACGCGCTGCAGTACGCCGTGCCCGCGGGACGCTCTTTCCGCTCCGCCGCCTACAACCAGATCCGCGACCAGCTCATCACTCCAACCTTCACGGACCTCTACGAGGGCAAGGTGACGGTGCAAGAAGCCCTGCGCGGCATGAAGGCGCCGATGCAGGCCCTGGTGGACGAGGCACTCGCGCAATAGCGGGCAAACGAGGTCGGACTAAGCCTCGGACAGACACGTGGCAAAGGGTCGGCAATTGCCGGCCCTTTACCACTTAAGATATTGCTGAGAATTCGCCTCCGTACCGGCAGCGGTGAGCCAAGAATACCCATAACTGGGATATAGTGAGAGTAGACACAGTTGCGTTCTCTCTCCATCACGGTTGCATCGCTCTGGAAAATCCCATTCGGCCAACGACGTCCACGCGCGCCCGCAAGTTTGCCAAGCGCCTGCGGGCACCCACGCTCCTTGCCGCGCCGCTTGTGGCGTATGTGGCCGTTGTGATGTTGCTGAGCACGTGTGGGCCGTTTAGCCCGCGTTCCGCGCCGCCCGTGCCGACGGCAGCTCCCGCGCTGCCCACGCCAACTCCTGAGCCTACGGCAACGTCCTTACCAACGCCAACGTCGGTGCCATTAACTCCTCCGTCAACCCCAGTGCCTCCGACGCTTACGCCGGCGCCCACGTCTACTCCCGCGCCAACTGCAATTCCCACGCCGGCGCCCGCGCCAACCGCAATTCCCACGCCTCACCCAACGCCGACTCCGGACATTCCAGGAGCCGTGCTCGTGGGAGACTGGGAAGGCACGGTGAAGATTCTGGGGTCGGAGATACCCGTAAGCGCTTCCTTCTCAGTAGAGGAGGGCGAGCTCCGGGGCACGCTGGACATTGATTCGCGCAACATCAAGAATCTCGCCATTTTGGCCGAGGTCCTTCCGGACGGTATGGTTCGGTTTGTAATCCCAAGCCAAGACCCTCCATTGACCTTCGACGGCATGCTCGAAGGTGACGTGATTACGGGCAAGTTCCGGGTAGGCATCATCAGTGGGACCTTCGTCCTGGAGCGGGTTGCACCTTAGTCCTAGCCGAGAGTCGTCTCTCCGGCTTGACCGCGGGCCTTATAGGTGAAGCCTGGTCTGCTCATGGAAGCGTAGAGTTTGAGGGGGCACGACGTCTCAGGCGAACTCTCTTGCCTGCCGGGGGTGCGGGAGAATAACAAGACGCATTCCATCGTCATTCCCGCGAACGCGGGAATCCATCTTCGCCCCGCCGCGGGGAAAACTGCCGGGCGCAGCCGATGAGGCACAGCACGCCTGCCGGCCGACAGGTCCGCGACTACTCGCCTTTGAAGTCTGGCTCGCGCTTCTCCACGAATGCCCGCAAGCCCTCTTCTGCGTCCGCCGAGGCGCGCACCCGCTCGAAGTTTTCGCTTGCCAATTTCACCCGCTCTTCCAGGCTCAGATTTTGGCCGCGCACTGAAGCTTCCTTCATGCCGCGAGTCGCCAGTGGGGCATTCTGCACGATGGTATGCGCGTATTGGCTAGCCGTCTCCGCCAGCGCGTCCAACGGCACAACCTTGTTCACGAGGTGCAGGCGGTGGGCTTCCTGCGCGCTGATGAACTCGCCGGTGAGCAGGAATTCCAACGCGTAATTCAATGGAATGCGGCTGGCGAGCATGGAGGGTCCGCTGATGGAGCTGATGCCGCGCTTGGCCTGGGGCCAGCCAAACTGGGCGGTCTCGGCGGCAATCCTGATGTCCGACGCCAGCGCGATACCGCCGCCCTGCGCCAGACAGTAGCCGTTGATGGCGGCGATGATGGGTTTCCAGATGCGCGTCTGCATGACGTAGAGGTCCTCGATGCTCGTGCCCGGCGGCTCGTCACCCGAAGGCCCGCCCATCTCCTCCAAGTCATGACCGACGGAGAACGCCCGCCCCGTGCCGGTGATGATCGCCACCCACGCGTCGTCCCGCTCCGCAAAGTCGGCAAACACCCGAAAGAGCTCTTCCCGCATGGCGCGGTTGATGGCATTGAGCTTATCCGGCCGGTTGAGCGTGATCGTTGCGATCTTGTCGGTGACGGTGTATTCGATGAATGACATAGCAGGTCCCTTCGGTCCGTGAGTAGTGTGACATAAAGCTTCTAGTGCGCAGTAAGACCGCTGTTGCAGAGGTCCTTTGGCAAATTGAAACGTGGCGGATTTCGTTTACAGGAAAACGCAGGTAAAGCATTGGGGCGAGAGGTTGAAGGTTTGCAGAATGCCTGAATTCTGTACTAGCCCAGGTTTGCGCTAACGCATTACTCGATACCCGCAAGTCTCTTTACCCCGTCGCGAAACACCTGAAAGCTCTTCGATTGATTCTGATCGACATCCATATGCGGGGCGATATTGCGGGCCCAGTTACACTTGGCTTGCCCCACGACCGGGTAACCCTCTTTCTTCAGACGAACTGATCCGCCTGGAT
>VXOZ01000438.1 GCA_009839775.1 Chloroflexota bacterium
GGGGCCGAATGGCTTTGGCCGGGCCACGCCGCCGGCCGGGGAGTTCGACTCTGTCAGCGCGGGCGACAAACACACCTGCGGGGTGAGGCAGGACGGCTCCGTCGCCTGTTGGGGCGCTCAGTCCAGGGGATCGGGAGAGTGAGAGCGGACCGGTCGGCGCTGGGTGGCATTTCTTCGACTTTCAGGCTCGGACTCCCTGCAACGTGCGGACCTAGCGGTCACAGAAACCCCTTGCCACAGTCGAAGACGGTTCTGTCTATCATGCATGTTGGTGAGTAGAGTTTGCGCCGACCCATTGGAGGGGTATGGGAAACGGCGGCGTAGTAGGCCGGTCGGGACGAGGCGATGCCGATGTCGATTGGTGCGACAGTGGAGCGATGCGCGACCTGGCGCATAGCGGTCGCGGCATTGGTTGGCGTCGTTGCTTGCGTGGTAGGGCTCGCTTGGCGACAAGCGCGGCTGGCGGGACTGGACCTGCTCGACAGTCGGGGCTGGTACACACCCAGAGAAGCGGCGGCCCTGTTCGACGCCCTCGACCGGCTCGACGCGAGCGCAAGGGTCGTCTATGCGACGACCGCGCTCACCATCGACATGGTCTTTCCGGCCTCCTACGGTCTGCTCTTCGCAATCCTGCTCTTCTGGCTGTTTCGAGGCGGGGCGCCACTGTATCTGCTGCCGCTGGCGCTCGCCTTGGCGGATGCGCTGGAGAATATCACCATCGCGGCGCTGGCGCTAAGCCATGACGGTACGTCGTCTCCGCTGGCATGGCTGGCCGCCGTGTTCACCCTGGTCAAGACAGTGCTGGGTGTGGCGACGCTGGCGGTGACATGCGTCGGTGGAATGCGCCGGCTGTGGGTACGCATACGGCACGTACGCTGACCAGGGAAGCCCCCCTTACCGATGCCACGTACGGTTAGCATGCACGTTCCACTTTGAATACTCCAAAGTCCGGTAGACTACCGTGCCATCTCCCACCAAAGAGGTCGCCATTCGGTCTGCTAGCCCCACCGTGCTCCACCTATTAGACTTACAGTCCCCAATAACCTCCAGATCGCTCGGTCGTCTGACAAAGACAGACCCCGCTCCGGGTGGTGGTGTAGCGCGGGGTCTTGGGGATAGTGGAATGGGTCGCAGGCAATTGAACCACAGGCATTCTGCCTCGGAGATCGGCCTAGCCGGTCGCCCGGCGGGGATACCCGAGGGTCTAAGCGAACGTATGGTACAATGCTTGCTCCAATTCGTAAGTCTGTCTGAGGCCACGAGTTTTCGAACACCGCGCTTGTTTCGCAGTAATTCATAATGTTCAAATCTGGGAAGTATTATAGCACATACGTGTTACGCAGTGTACCCCCTTTCCTTCCTGGTCTTCCTGTCTCTTCTGCCTTGTTGCACGTCGCTTTGTCTGGTACCATTGGGAAACTTCATATCCCGAACCTGAGCTGAATTGGATTTCAATAACGCCTCTATGGTGTCATAGACGAACTGGGTGAAAGACCTTTACGTCAGTAAAACCTGGCTTAAGCGTTGCGCAAGGGGTTGTAAAGGTTGTCACGAGCCGGATTAGAATGCCAGAGGCATCACTTGCCTGCCATCCAGAATCCGCCCGTTCATGCAGCCCAATGTGGTCGCGGCCCATGACTGCGGCTGGGTTGCTTTCAGCTCTGGCTAACGCTTCCTGCGGCGCATACGGGGTCACCGTGGACCAGACCATTATCTTCTGGAATCGCGCTGCGGAGCGGATACTAGGCTATCCTTCTCAGGAGGTCTTAGGCCGCCGCTGCTATGAGGTGGTGGGCGGCATAGCTCCAGGCGCTTTGGCGCCGCAATGTGTGAAAGGTTGCCCTTCGATCCGCTACTTGCGGGCCGGTCTGGTGCCGGCCATGTCACGACTTCAGGTGCTTTGCTCTTCCGGTGAGCGCAAATGGGTCAACATTATGCCCATGGTGGTACCGGGCATCTTCAAGAACGCGCCCCTCCTCGTGCACCTTTTCGACGACCAAGAGGAACCAGAAGACTTCAACGAAGCCAAAGCAACGCTGCGGGGCGCGTTGGTCGCGGGAGGCGCGGATATCTTGTCGGACGCTCCGACCACACCCGCGCCTGCCGCAGAGACTCCAATTCTGACCGAGCGGGAGCAAGAAGTGCTCCGTTTGATGGCGCTTGGCTGGGCCACCCCACAGATTGCTGTGGAACTGGGCATCAGCCGACACACCGTGCGCAACCACATTCGCAATCTGCGCAAGAAACTCCAAGCCAGCACCAAGCTGGAGGCGGTGGTCACCGGCATTCGCCTGGGCATCCTGCCTGTTAACAGCCTCTCGCCTTAGAGTAATCGCATTGCGCGCTATCATATTCAATGACTCTCATCGCGCTTAGCTTCCTGAGGGCCGATTGCGCGAACATCCACTTCGAGACTTCACGAAGCGAAGATTTCCGGTAATGGATAGGTTTACAAACATAGCCCGCCGAATAACAGATGCGCGCGCATTCGAAATCGGCATCATTGCCATCATCATCATAAATGCGATTCTGCTAGGCATTGGCACCTCCCACACCCTAGAGCAACAGTACGGCACGTGGATTCACCTCTTCTACGAGATAGCCTTGGGCATATTTGTGCTGGAGGCGCTGCTCAAGATGTTTGCTTCCTCGCCGCGCGTTGTTGGGTACTTTCGTGACGGCTGGAACGTCTTTGACTTTCTCGTAATTGTCCTCGCCCTGATACCGGCGACCGGACAGTTTGCCACCATTGCCCGGCTCGCGCGACTGTTGCGGGTCTTGCGTCTCGTCTCCGCGATTCGTGACCTGCGGCTCATCGTTACTGCGCTTGTCCATTCGATTCCCAGCGTGGGACACGTCATCATGCTGATGAGCATCATCGTGTACATCTACGCTATTATCGGCTACCACCTCTTCAGCGAACACGATCCGGAGAACTGGCGCAATCTCGGCATGTCCGTCCTGACGCTCTTCAATGTCATTACGCTGGAGGGATGGACGGTGGTCATGTTCAAAGCTATGGAACTCCATCCCCTCGCGTGGGTGTACTTCGTAAGCTTTGTCGTCGTTGGCACATTCGTCATAATCAACCTGTTCATCGCCATCATCATCAACAACCTGGATGAAGCGAAGCT
>VXOZ01000457.1 GCA_009839775.1 Chloroflexota bacterium
CTGCTACGGCGGCATCGGCATCCACGGTCACGTGGCTTTCAACGAGCCCCCCATCAGCCGTTTCTACCAGGTGACGCTGGAGGAATTTCGCAACTCGCGCACCCGAGTCTTGCCGCTGGCGCCAGAGACGATGGTGATGAACTCCATCCGCCGCGTGGGCGGCAATTTCTACACCTTCCCGCCCATGGCGATCACCATCGGCATGAAGGACATCCTGGAATCCCGCCGTATCCGCCTCTACTGCGACGGCGGTGACTGGCAGAAAGCCATACTGCGCATCGCCCTGCTCGGCGAGGTTTCCACCGACTTCCCGGCGACCCTGCTCCAAGAACACCCGGACGCCGTGATTACGGCAGACGCGGAGACAGCAGCACCTTTGGGTGGTTAATCGATCGCATCTGGAGCGTTGCGCTCCGTTCTTGTCTTTGATTAACGAATTGTAGGCTAGCCGAGGCAGATCACAGCTATGGTTGGCAGTATTTTTTCAAAGTTGAGAAAAGGCGCTCAGCGTAAGGTGACTTCTCACGAACCTTGGCCGGATCGAGCTCCGCGAGAATCTCAAAGCTGTGTTTTCCTTCGGAGTACGTGCCTTTGCTTGTGCCTCGCGTTGCCTGCTCTAGTCTAGTCTCTACGTCTCTCTTAGGGATTCGCTCAATCTGAGGGTCTTTGGGAAGCGCTCGTTCCCTAAATCCTTGCCCAAAGTAAGATTTGAGCGCGGCGGTATCCGCTAGGAACCAAGACTCCATGACTTGCACCATGAGATGGCAGTGGTCATCAGTCGTGGAACGAGGAGGGATCCAATTGTCAGAACTCCTAAGGTGTTGCCAAGGTCCGGGAACTGTTACCAGCTCTTCGGCATCCACAAGGAGGAGAGCGGTTTCTCCGCTTTCAATTGCCCTGCAGAAGTCTTTGTATGCAGTCTCCCTACTCCCACAAGGAACAAACCGAGGCATTCTACCGGTCAACCCAGCCTTCTTAACGAACTTGATAAAGCCTTCTCTAAACTTGCTGCTCTGCTCTGAGCGCCCGCCTTTTCGCTTCTTTCTGTCTGAGCCACTGCCACCACCTTCCAAATAGACCTTGACACTCACCAGATATTTCCTCCTAGATCTCCACGCGTCCAGAGTTCGCCAAGCCGGTACTCTTCTAGCCAAGTCTCGAGAGCGTCTGCGTCTAAGCGACGGAGTTGAGTTGCGCCATCAACTTTCTCACAGATTACGACGGCCTCTGGAGTATCCGTCAATGCATCCACGAGGATGTCGGAGTGCGTAGTGACGATGATTTGGCTGCGTTTCGACGCTTCCACGAGGAGCTTAGCCAACTTGGGGATGACGTCTGGGTGCAGGCCAGTTTCCGGTTCCTCAATGCAAATGATAGGCGGCGGTTCAGGACTGAGCAGAGCCACCAGCAAGCAGAGGTAGCGAAGAGTACCATCGGAGAGTCGAGAGGAGAGAATGGAATGGCGCAGTCCTTCTTCATGGAAGGACACTTGCACACTGCCACCTCGCACGACGACTTGAATATCCCTAACCGACGGATAGAAGTCCTGTAAGTTTTCAATCAGCAATCCCTTAAAGCCCGGCTCATTTAGCATATCGCTTAGTACAACAGCGAGATTGGATCCGTCTTCCAACAGATATTCTTGTGGTAGATCAGCTTGTTGCGGTCGACGTAGCGGGGAGTTACATCCGAGATGAAACTCGCGGTAGAAGCGCATGTGATCGAACAGAGTTGCTAGACTCGTCAACTCCGGATACGAGCGTGGGTCTCGCCGCTGCGAGAGAATTGACTGGTCGTGCCTTACGTCATCAACCTGCGTCAAACGCCTCCCGGATAGGTCTTGCTCTCGGACGTTAATCTCCGTTTTGCCTACCTCGTACCGATAGTAAGAGGTCGGCTTCTCACCGGGCTCTCTCGAGGGCGCGTCATCGACTATTTCTTCCAGCAGCATGAAGCGCGCCGACAACTCGTGAAAGGACAGTTCATAGCGGAGCAACAATGCTCTATTTGGAATTTCGATAGACACCTGTACCGTTGCAACGGGAGCCTTGAGTACTCCTTTCCAGGTCCACTCATGGATACCGCCACCCTCACGGAGTGGTGTCTGAATGTCCCTGGGCGCGGCGGCAATTATTGACAGCGCTTCTATCAGATTTGACTTACCGGAAGAATTGGGACCAATGATGATGTTAAGAGGGCCTAGCTCGAATTCAGGAGTATCGGGTCCATAGGATAGGATATTCTGCAACTGAATGGATCTGATAGCTCTCGTACCATCCATCGACAATTCCCTGAATCCGTTGCAGCCGCCTCGGATAAATGCAGACAACGACTTAAAGCTTCGCTCTCGCCGCTAGTGGCTAGCATTCATATACAACCGCTACCAATCACGAATGTCAAGAAATCTCAATTTGCAAGTTGACTGCGCCTGAAGAGCCAATTGGATTCTAGGTAGCCTCAATCAACAACAAAGCCGTCCACTACGACTGTGGTAGTATCTTCCCTGAATAGGAGAGAGTAGATTGCAGTAGACACACGGACTTCTTGCTCTGTTTCGCATCCAATTTGAGTCTGTTTTTGGGAGGTTAATTTGTTATGGCAGCGCAGCATGATCCGGTTCGGTTTGGCATTGTCGGTCTCGGTGTGGGCAAGTCGCGGGTGAAGCAGGCGGCTACCACGGCAGGGGCGGAGTTGGTGGCGGTGTGCGACCTGCAGGAGTCGCTGGCCACGGCACAGGCGGCGGAATATGGCTGCGACTGGCATACCGACCACCGCGCGCTTTTGGAGCGGCAGGATATCGACGCGGTCGGCATCTTCACGCCCAGCGGCACCCACGGCGACCTGGCCATCGAGAGCCTCCAGGCCGGCAAGCACACCTTTACTACCAAGCCCATGGACGTTTCTACAGCGAAGATCGACCAGGTGATTGCCGCGGGTGAGGCGAGTGGCAAGATACTGGCCGTGGACTTCCAACGCCGCTATGAGATTGGCACCCGCCTCATCAAGCAGGCCTTGGATGCCGGCCGGCTCGGCCGGCCAATCTTCGGCGATTTCCGACTGAAATGGTACCGCGCCGATAGCTACTTCGCGGGTGGCAACCCGCCCGGTTGGCGGGGCACCTGGCAGTACGACGG
>VXOZ01000262.1 GCA_009839775.1 Chloroflexota bacterium
CTCATTGCCATAATTGACGAATCATTAACTGAGTACTTTGCGTCCAGGGTAAGTTGGAGCGGCGTTGGGAGCACGGTCGATCGGGTGAGCTACCTGACAGGACGAGAAATCGCCATCCTCAACACGGAAGGCGAGCCCATTGTTGCTAGGAGCCGGTCGGATAGAGGTGAGCGTAACCGCGATACACAAGATTTCACGTCAGCGCGCATTATGGTAGACGGCGATCACGTGGGCTCCGTCCTCGTCGGGCCGGTTGCATCACGACCGACGTTCAGGCCGTACCGAGGTCCGGCACGGTCCCCTGTCCAAGGAGAAGCGTTACGTGAGATACAAGAGCCTTCGCTGCGGCAGTTCACCGATACCGCCTTCCGGTCGCTGTTGTGGTCGGGTCTTGGCGCGGGATTGGGAGGCATTCTGCTCGTCTCGTTGCTATCGCGCAGGATGCTGCGGTCGGTGCGCACATTGACGAAAGCGGCCCACCAACTTGGGAAAGGCGATCTCTCGCAACGGGTTGCCGTCTCCGGACGTGACGAAATCGGAGAACTGACAAGCACGTTCAACGCCATGGCGGAGGGTCTCGAGAGCGCCGAGCGGCAGCGCCGTAATATGGTTGCCGACGTGGCCCACGAACTGCGGACCCCGCTTACGAACATTCGTGGCTACGTCGAGGCGGTGCGGGATGGGGTATTGGAAGCCGATCAGACGACAATTCAGAACATCCACCAGCAGACGATGTATCTCTCGAATCTGGTCGAAGATTTGCGCTTGTTGGCGGAGACCGAGGCAGCCGACTTTCAACTAGATCTTGCACCGGCGTCTCTTAGCGAGGTGGTGTCACGCTCGGTGGAGGCGTTTCTCCCCCAGGCGCAGGCACAAGGGATACGCATCACGTTTGGCGCCGGCACTGACCGCACAGCGCCAGAACGCCAGGTGACAATCGACCGCACGCGCATCGAGCAGGTCATGAGCAATCTCCTGCAGAATGCGATTACGCACACGTCCGCCGAAGGACGCATTGACGTGGCTATCGAAAAAAGTGAAGAAGCCGTCTCTGTAACGGTTTCCGATACCGGCGAGGGCATTCCCAGCGAAGACCTGCCCTACGTCTTCGATAGGCTCTACCGTGTCGATCCTTCACGCACCCGCAGCACCGGTGGCGCGGGGCTGGGACTGACTATCGCCAAGCAGTTGGTCGAGGCCCACGGCGGAACCATTCGCGCCGAGAGCACGCTTGGTAAAGGCAGCATATTCACGTTTACTCTGCCGCTTGATTTAGTAAACCTCTCTTAGAGGGTGGGTGGAAAGGGTGTTCGTTCATCCTTCGACAGGCTCAGGACGAACGGATCAGAAACAAAATCCATTGGAAAGTCAGTGCCCGTTCGTGGTGAGCTTGTCGAACCATGAACGGGTACTGTTGCTGCGAACTTCTCACACACCCTCTTAGATTCCACATAGCCCTTTGCTTGAGCGAGACAAGCCGTTCGCACTTTGAAACCTTTAGTGCGTACGGCTTGTCTGTGCTGTTTCTGGCGAACCACTTGAAGGCAATGGGAAGGCAAAGCCCCACTAAGGCGGCTAAGCAATGGCACGCCTCATGACAAGATTCGCCACCGCTAAGCGCATCCTCTTTAGCACTCTCTTTCGACCCTTGCAGAGGCGGTCTCTTGTGCCTCGGCCTGTTACACCCCTTGACGTTGCAATTGAGCCGATAGATACTTGAGAAAGGGGGTGTCTCCCGCTTGGGAGAGTAATTCGCGAACAAGGAGTTTACGCATGAGTGCGGTAGGACCGCGTGCTTTGCTTTACCCAGAGTCTTCGCTATCTCCGGAAACTGCGGTATCGCCGCATGCTTCAGTGACTTCGCCCACTAAGGCAACACCACTCACGCGCCGTGCAATGCTTGGCCGTGCTCTACTTGGTGCACAGGTACTGCTCCTGGCTGCCTGCGGGGGCGATGACGAGGACGACACGGAGCAGCCGCGCGTCGCGCCAACTGCACCGCAAGCCGCGGTGCCGCCGGCGCGAGAGCCGACGACACTCACGGTCGCCTCTATGCTGTTTGAATTCACTGCGGTAGTAGACAGGGCCGTTGACGAGTGGAATAGTGGTGAGCTGCCCGGCGCCACTGAGAACATCCGGCTAGAGCGCCTCACGATTCAAACTTCCTCGCAGCAGGGGCCGCAGGAGTTTCACGAGCATTTAAGAGAGAGAGTTCAAGCATTCCTGGCCGAGCGGGAGTCTGCCGGCATGCCGTTGGACTTGCTCATGGTCAATCGTCTCTTTGATTTTCCTTGGGCCTTCCGCAGCGGCATCATCCAGCCGCTTGATCGTCTTCTGCAGCAAGACGGCAACGATCCCTTAGCGAGGTTCTTGCCGCCGGCCTTAGAATTGGTGCGTTTCAGGGGCCAGATGATGGCTTTGCCCGTTTCCTTGGGCGCCGGCGTAACGCGGTTTAACCCCAGGCACTTTGAAGATGCGGGCTTGCCAGTGCCCGACATCGGCTGGTCCCGTGAAGAATTCATTGCCGCGGCACTGCGACTCACACAAGATACCGACAACGACGGCAAGATTGACTCCTGGGGATTTCGGCCAATTGATAATTTCGTGAACTGGCTGCCATTCGTCTTGCAGGAGATGGATAGGGACGTCGTAGATCTGAATACTGGTGAAGTGCACCTCACGGACCCGGCGGCTTTGCGCGGCCTGCAGTTCTGGGATGACTTGGGGAGAAAACATGGCATTATGCCCCATGGCGCCGATGTGACGGCAGATCTTTTCAGGTTTCCATTTTGGAATCGGCATCCCAGCGTTTTCTTCTATTACTTCGCTTCGCCCGGCAGTGTTTTTGCGGGCAAGCAAGCTCCGCTCCCTGCCGGACCTCGGGACGTTACGCCGTTGATGTTGGGCGCTTCCTTGGCGATACCCGCTAGCGCCCGCGATACCGCCCTGGCGTACACTGCGCTGGTTCCGCTGGCAAGCTATCTCGGCGAGCGCTTCTTACTACCGCCGGTGATTTCCGGCCAAGAGTACATTGAGAATCCTCAGTCTGGTTACATCAATCTTTTGCTGCCGGAATTTGAACGGCAGCTCGCGTTGCACACACTAAAAACTG
>VXOZ01000098.1 GCA_009839775.1 Chloroflexota bacterium
AGGTTATCAGCACGCCCGGAATGCCCGCGCCCGCCAGCACCTCCGCCTCGCCCAGGGTCGCGCAGCACTGGCCGACCGCGCCCGCCGCAATCTGCCGGCGCGCAACCTCGACGCTCTTGTGGGTCTTGGCATGGGGGCGGAGCGCCTGGCCCGTCCGCCGGCAATGCGCCGCCATGCGTTCGATATTGCGGTCGAGCGCGTCGAGGTCGAGCAGCAGGGCCGGCGTGTTCAGCCTGGCGCGCCCTCCGGCCTCACCGATCAGATGCGCGTTGGATCCGGGTTCCATGGCCGTCTCTCCCTCCCGCTTCGGCAGCACGGCCAGTATGGCACGGCGCCGGCCCGGACTGCATTCACTTTGCGGCGCAACAATTCGACGCTTCGAATCAGGACAGAACCATGCCGACCGGCATCGCCGGTGCGTATTTGCGCAATTGGCTCGTCCGCAAAGAGAAACTCCCAAATTGCGGCATTCCTTCCTTCAAGGTTGCAACAAATTTCGATTATATTTTTGATCTTCATGAGAACAATAACCGACCAAAACCTTGCATTTTGGTAATATTATCTGTCAGGCGCACAAATTTAGGTTTCGATATGATTCATTCCCGAACACTGGTATGGCGGATCCGCTGCCTGTATACTCGTGCCCGCCAGTTGGGCACCTGTTCAAACGTCAAACCAAATCTACCGCTGTGTTGCACTGGGAAAGGACCTTGCGCCGATGAGAGTTATCGTTCCCCTTCATCATCAAGTGCATCGGATCGCATTCATCAGGTTGAAACTCCTGTTCAGATTCGTTTTGGTTATGCTACCCGCGTTTTCCTCCGGACACGCAACAGCATCGGATTGCTATAATTGGGGAACAATTTCCTTTTTTGCCAAGGTGTCCCTCGATGACATGAACGCATGCCTTGTTCGAGGAGCCGATCCGAATTTCCGGGACGACGCTGCGGAAACGCCGCTTTTCCATGTGCTGCGATTAAGAGCGCCGGCCGCCTATGTTCGAACCTTGTTGGCCTTTGAAGCCGACCCCAATGCACGAAGCGGGAGCGGCCTCATGGTCATGCACCTGGCCGCCTTTGCGAGCCAGGACCCGGAGATAATTCATGAGCTGGCCCGTGCCGGGGGAGACCCCAACAAACCGATGGATCGAAATTTTTTCCCAATCCACTTTTCTGCCCAATTGAATCGGAATCCGAGCATAACCAAAGCTTTGTTGATGACTGGAGCGAATCCGTTTGTTGTGACCGATAGCGGTTGGAGTCCGTTGGCATCGGCAATTTTGTTCAATCGAAACCCGGCTGTTGCATGGGTGCTTCTTGATAAGCACCTCGGCCACTACGCAGCGCAAAATCGGGCCGAGTTGTCGGAAGTCTGGCAACCGGGTCTGTATCGGTCCCGCTGCTGGTACGGCGGTGCTGAGAAACCGGGAGTAGAGTGTTTCTATATGGTTCGCAGGGAAGACCCGAACCGCGGCACGAGCCGTCTCATCGCTTTCCCTGTCGTCAGGTATTTCGACCCGCACAGAAAGAGCGCGGGAAATCCGGTCCTGAAATTGGGTGGCGGCGGTCCCGGCACTCCGGTGGGGCTGGAGAGCTCCTATTTCGATTTGCGTTGGTATTACGCCAGCCTTGCCGCGGCGGCGGGTCGGGATCTCTATATCATGGACCCGCGCGGAGTCGGGATGGCGCATCCCCGGTTGCATTGCAGCGATTTTCTTCAGGATTATGGCGCGATCTTCGAGAGCGCCGGGACGGTGCCGAAGGAACGCCGGTCCTTGCGGGAAGCATACAGGGCGTGCAAGCAACATCTGGATCGAATGGGTCACGATCTTTCCCGGTACAACAGTTTGGCGGTCGCCAGGGACATGGAGGCATTGCGGCGGGAATTGAATGTGGATCGGTGGGCGCTTTTCGGAATGTCGTTTGCAGCCAGATATGCGTTGACGATAGCGAGGGAGTTCCCCGGTTCTGTGGAGGCGATGGTATTGGCGAGCGCAAGCTTTCCGGGAAGAGGCTTGATCGATCATCCCGCCGTCGTGGAACAGATTCCGTTCGAGAAGCTGTTCGCATACTGCGAGGCGAATCCGGAGTGCGGCCGGGACGAGCTGGAAAGACGGTTTGAGAGTCTGGTGAACCGGTTGGAGAGCGAGCCGATCACGGTGAAGAATCCGGGACAGGGGATACATGACCGATACGGCCGGGGGTATCGACTTGACCGGTTCGTGCTGACGGGCTCGAGATTGGTGGACATAGTGCAACAAGGCCTTGCCCAGTCGGAAAGATTTGGGAAGTTCGGTGTGTTGATCGGCGAATTGGAAAAAGGGGCAACGAGGGAGTTGCGGAATTGGTTGTCAGACTATCTGGAGGGTTTGCTTGGAACGACATCCAGCGGACCGGTATTCATGACGCATTATTGCTCGGAGATATATCCACTGATCGATTTTGCGGCCGCCGAGCGCAAGCGGGAGAAGGCGCCCGCATATCTCCGGTTGCTCATCGACCAGGTCTCGAAAGAGGACGAGGCTGCAGATTGCGACCTCTGGGGCGTGCCTCCGGCCGGCCCGGTTGAGGGGGTCTCGGTCCAGACGGGCATTCCAACGTTGTTCCTTCAGGGCCGGCTCGATCCGGTGACGCCGCTGGAGGTCATGCAGACCGAATTGAAGAATTTCGCGAGCCACGAAGTGCTGATATTCAACCATCTGTCGCACGGCGACTGGCGCGGCCACGAATGTGCGATGAAGGCCGCAGCGCATTTCGTGGAGCACAGGAGCCTCGGACCGGTACAGAGGCAGTGCGCTGACGGGAGTTGACGGGTTGGCGAAGGCGGCCGCCCCTTCCGCCGCTGGGCGCGCCGTGGCAGCGTGAGCGGGAGTTGATGGAGCAGGCGACACGCCCATGTCTCCGCGGGCGCCGCTGCTTCAGCGCCGGTCTTCTGTTTGCTGGGGAGGCCGGTTGTCCGCAGCCCTGTCGATGTCCAGCAGCAATACCCGCGGGTCACGACGGGCGTTCATAAACCACCTCGCGCGACCGGTCGATCGCTTCCCGCAGATACTTGTTGCGGATCGTTCCAGCCCGGAGCAAATCCACCTCCCGGTCCAGCGCGGTGCG
>VXOZ01000031.1 GCA_009839775.1 Chloroflexota bacterium
GTTTCGTGACACTCCCGATCGGCAACATGACCGAGGACACGACGTTTCTTACTATGGTGCTCATGCTCATCGGCGGAGCGCCGGCTTCGACGGCTGGAGGCATTAAGGTAACCACGTTTGCCGTTCTCGTCGTGACGATTTTAGCGGTGATGCGCGGACGGATGCGAACGACGATTTTGCGTCGGAAGATTCCGCAGGAAGTGGTATTCCGCTCACTCGCCATTATCTCGTTGGCTACGTTGCTGCTCATAGCCGTAAGCTGGTTGCTCGCTGACTTCGAGCCATTTGGGTTTCTTCCCGTACTCTTTGAAGCGGCATCGGCGCTGGGCACAGTGGGAATGTCCTACGGCATAACGCCGCAGTTGCACGACGCGAGCCGCCTTGTGTTGGTTGCCGCCATGTTCGTCGGTCGGCTGGGACCCCTTACATTCGTGCTCCTGCTTGCACAGAAGCATCAGCGTGATCACTTAGAGTATCCTAGTGAAACGGTGCGCGTGGGATAGGAGATAGGCCATGCCGAAACAGCAGATTGCCGTCATTGGTCTGGGTCGCTTTGGCTCAAGCGCCGCTATTCAGCTTGCCAGCTTGGGGTACGACGTTTTGGGCGTAGACAAGAATGAAGACCTCGTTGAAAACATGTCGGATGAATTGACGCATGTCGTGCGGGCCGATACCGCCAATGAAGGCGCCCTGGAAGAGCTTGGCATTCGCAACTTCGACGTGGTCGTAGTCGGCATCAGCTCGGACGTCCAGAGCAGCATTGTCACGACGCTCATTCTCAAACACCTTGACGTACCATACGTCATAGCTAAGGCGCGCGACGAATTGCATGGTGAGATTCTGGATAGAATTGGCGCCGATAAGGTGGTTTATCCGGAACATGAAGCCGGGCTGCGCATCTCCCATACCTTCATTTCACATGCCATACTCGACTATGTGGAGGTCGTTCCAGGTTACGGCGTGAGCAAGATTCGCGTGCCCGATCGCTTTGTGGGCCGGTCTTTGCAGGTACTCGGTCTTGACGAAGAGAGCGGACTGCGCGTGCTGATGATCGGGCGCAATAAGAGTGTCATTTTTGATCCAAGCCCCGGCGAGAGGCTGCAAGACGGCGACGTCTTGATGCTGGTGGGTGAAGACCGCTACCTCAGTGAAATGGAGTTGTAAGGCTGATCTGTCGCGGCGTTCGTGCTCTGCGCGTCACGTATGGTGGTGCGGAAAATCTCCATGTGGAAGCGCGACGATGTCTTCCACTAGTGAGGCGTGCTGCACCTCTTCAATCAGGTTGGAGCGACACGTGCAGAGGGAAAAATGGCATCCTGTGCTTGACAAACGTAACGCTATCTGGTTAATTGGTTAGTAGAGAGGGCGCGAGCCCTCGAAACGGCACGAAAGGAGGGAGGTGAGCCATGAGAGGTTTGCGCTTGCCGCTCGATAATCCGAGAGTGCTGTATTGTGTTTGGCAAGTGGACAGTTAACCCTCCATCCGCGGGACAGCACGTAGGATAGATGCGGGTGGAGGGCACGAGACAGGGCGTCGGGTTTCGCCTCTCGACGGTAGTATTGGCTGCGCGCGTATGTCGGGTAGCCGAACTGAAACCAGTGCCCAGGGTTAGGGCGATGAAAAGGCGGAACTACGGCCCGACCCAGAAATGGAAGCGAACGCACCTCGGCCATGCCGGGGTGCGTTCTTGATTGCGTATTGAGAGTTCGATATGAGGGACATGCAGGCGCGAACGCCAGCAGTGATTACACGCGTTGAGGAAGACCGCGCGCTTGTGATTACGTGGCGCGACGGACACGTCAGCCGGTACGACTGGGACGATCTGCGTCGTTCCTGTCCCTGCGCTCTCTGCGCGGGCGAGATGGATATACCCGGCTCGATGCATGCCGGTGTGATCCTCACGGCGGCGCAGACGTTCCTGGAGTCCATCGAGCAGGTGGGCAGCTACGCGATTCGCTTGCAGTGGGAAGATGGCCACAATACCGGCATCTACACGTTCGACGGACTCCGCGAGGGTTGTCCGTGCTGCGCCGAATCAGAGTAGTGTGGTGCGGGTTTGAGGCTCTGGCGGAGTGGGGAGACTTTAGCGGTGGCGTGACTTGGTGTAGCCGAGAGATGCTAAGCTACGCCAATTTTCCGCTGCCGATTGGTCTAGGCATCGAGGTAGAGGGCTGCGCTCGGGCAGAGGTCTTGCAACGGGCATTTGCCGCACGCCGGCTTCCGCGCGGTGCACAGGGCGCGGCCGGGGTGGATGAGTAGATGCCCAATGTCGATCCAATCGGATTGGGGTACGACTTCCATGAGGTCGCGCTCGATCTTGGTGGGGTCCTTCTGGCGGGTTAGCTTAAGGCGCTGGGAGAGACGCGAGACATGCGTGTCGACGACAACCCCGTCGGCAACCTGAAATGCCACGCCAAGCACGACGTTAGCGGTCTTGCGCGCCACGCCAGGCAATTCGAGGAGTTCAGCCATAGTATTGGGTACCGCGCCGCCGAATTTCTCCAGCATGACGTACGCCGCGCCCTGGATATTCTTCGCCTTGTTGCGGAAGAAGCCGGTAGTCTTGATGGCTGCTTCAAGGTCTTCCCGTGGCGCCGCTGCAAACGCCTCCACTGTTGGAAACTGCGCGAACAGCGCCGGTGTGACAATGTTCACGCGCTTGTCCGTACACTGTGCGGAGAGGATAGTGGCTACCAGCAGTTCCCACGCGTTTCGGTGAACGAGAGCGCACTCTGCTTCCGGGTAGGTAGTTCTAAGCAGGGCAATGATCTGCTCTGCGCGCTCGCGCAAAGCCCGCTTGGACTCTCTCCCTCTTTTGCCCTTTGGCGGGCTCGCAGATTTCTGTGGAGACATGGAATTAGCAAACAAGGTGCTATGCGGTTGGGTCTGCGCCTACGAGGTCGCCGCGACCGCGCAGGCTCTCTAAATTCTGTGTGTGCACGTGATTGCCGGGCGCAATGTCTTGCGTGGCGGCCCCAATGGATTCGCCGTACTTGATGACGTGCTCGCCGTTGCCAATGGCCTTCACGGCAACCTTGTGACCGAAGGGAATGTCGTCGAGGATGGTGATTTCCTGCGTGCCAGCCGGCCCGGAGAA
>VXOZ01000391.1:0-2832 GCA_009839775.1 Chloroflexota bacterium
GTGCACGTGGACCACGGAATCGGGCGCTTTGCCGGCATCAGCCGCATGCCCGGCCCCTCAGGCGAACGCGAATACCTGGTGTTGGAGTTTGCCCGTGACGACCGCATCTACGTGCCTACCGCCCACATGGACCGGGTGGAGAAATACGTCGGCATGGGTGAGCGTGTGCCAAGCCTTTCACGCCTGGGTACACAGGAATGGCAACGCGCCAAGCAGCGCGCACAGCAGTCGGTGGCGGACATGGCCCACGACCTCGTGGACGTGGCTGTCGCCCGCGAGTCTGAACCCGGGCACGCCTTTGCCGCCGACACCGACTGGCAGCGGCAACTCGAACAGGCATTCCCCTACGCGGAGACTCCCGACCAGGAGAAGGCAATTACGGAAGTAAAGGGCGACATGGAGCAGCCGAAACCCACGGACCGCCTCATCTGCGGCGACGTGGGGTTCGGTAAGACCGAGGTGGCTATTCGTGCCGCCTTCAAGGCGGTCATGGACGGCAAGCAGGTTGCCGTGCTCGTGCCCACGACCGTGCTCGCGCTGCAACACTATGAGACGCTGAGCAGCCGCCTGCGGCCGTTTCCCGTGCGGGTAGGTCTGGTGAGCCGATTCCGCACGCCCAAAGAAATCAAAAAGCACCTGGCAGACCTTGGCACCGGCAGGCTTGATATTGCCGTCGGCACGCACCGCCTGCTCTCCAAGGACGTGGAATTCAAAGATCTGGGGCTTGTGATTGTCGACGAAGAGCAGCGCTTCGGCGTGGCGCAGAAAGAGCACTTCAAGCAATTGCGCAAGCAGGTGGACGTGCTGGCGCTCTCCGCCACACCCATTCCACGCACGCTGCACATGGCGCTGGCGGGTATTCGTGATCTGAGCGTCATCGAGACGCCGCCGCCTAACCGCTTGGCGGTCAAGACCTACGTCACCGCCTTTAACGACGATCTTGTCCGTGATGCCATCCAGCGGGAACTCAACCGCGGCGGGCAGGTCTTCATGGTGCACAACGATATCGAGACGATCTACTCACTGGCGTACCACGTGCGGGAGTTGGTGCCGGCGGCGCGGATCACCGTTGGGCACGGCCAGATGGAGTCCGACCGCCTGGAGAAAGTGATGCACGAGTTTGTGCAGGGCGAATTCGACATCCTGGTGAGCACCACCATCATCGAGAACGGTCTGGATATCCCGCGCGTGAACACCCTCATCGTCAACGACGCCTGGCGCTTCGGCTTGGCGCAGCTCTACCAACTGCGGGGGCGGGTCGGTCGCGCCGACGTGCAGGCCTACTCCTATTTTCTCTATAACCCGGTAAAGCAACTCACGGAAGAGGCTGAAAAGCGGCTGGACGCCATCATGGAAGCCACGGAGCTGGGCGCGGGCTTCAAGATTGCTCTGCGCGACCTGGAAATTCGCGGCGCGGGGAACCTGTTGGGATCAGAGCAACACGGCTTTGTGAACGCCGTCGGCCTCAACCTCTACACCAAGATGCTCCAGCAGACGGTGCAATCCATGTTGGGCCAGAAACCGAAAGAGGACTTGCCGCCGGAGCAAGCCCTGGAGACCGTGGTCGACTTGCCGCTGGCCGCCTACATACCCGATGAGTACGTGGGCGGCGTGGGCACCAAGATGAAGCTCTATCAGCGGGCGGCTGCGCTGAAAGGGCGGAAGGAGACCGAGGCCTTTGCCGAAGAACTCCGCGACCGGTTCGGCCCGCCGCCGCCAGCAGTGAAGAACATCCTGGCGCTCCTGCGGCTGCGCGCGCGTGCGGCAGAAAACGGCATTCTCTCGCTGGCATTCGAGGACGACGTGCTCGTCATTCGCTTCCGCGAGGAACGCGTGTTCGACCGCATGCGCATCTTCAAGGAGTTCGGCACCGATGTGCGCCTGACCCGCAACGTGGTGCGCTGGCACATTGGCCGCCGGGAAGAGCAATGGCGCGACGGTTTGGATGCGCTGCTCGAAATGCTGTTGGAATCGAAGGTGCTGGTGGGAACTGGAAGGTAGCGCACGATGTCTCAAAAAAGGCCTGAGGCTTATCTTGAGGACATTCACAGAGAAGCGGAGCAGATTAAGGCGTTTGTCCGAGACATGGCCTCTTCTGAGTTCCTTAGCGATGTGAAGACTCAATATGCGGTTCGTCTTGCACTCGCTCACATTGGTGAAGCAGTGAAGCGGTTGCCGGCGTCGCTAACCGACCAACACTCTAACATTCCGTGGAAGCAAATTGCCGGTATGCGAGACCGTTTGGTACATGAATATGCTACGGTTGATGTGGAGATAGTCTGGCGAGCAGCAACAGTAAGCGTGCCGGAATTGGCCGCCGCGGTGAACGCTATGCTGCAAGGGGAAAAGCAATGACGCCGACACGAACGCTGACAAAATCACATGCTCTACACATGCTCGAAGAAAATTGCGAACAACTCAAGCGTCTTGGCGTGGAGAAGATTGCGCTCTATGGGTCGGTGGCGCGGGATGAAGCCACGCCGCAGAGTGACGTGGACGTGCTGGTAAAATTGGCCGACGCGTTCCTGACCCTGGAAGGCTACATGGACCTCTGCTTCTACTTGGAGGAGCTCTTTGGGCGGCGCGTGGACGTAACGACCTTCCGCAGCATCAAGCCGCACATGCGCGACCGTGTGCTGGCCGACGCCGTGTATCTGGAAATGCGAGAAGACGTACCGGTAGGGTCCGGTTCCTGATGAAAAAGTGAGTACCAACCACTCTCTACCGTTAAACGAAGACACCCGGGTCAATTGACCCGGGTGTCTTGTTTTTCATGCCAGCGATTGCAGTCACGGCAGTCTGTCTCAATCGTGTTAACAGTATACCACCTTG
>VXOZ01000391.1:2842-3097 GCA_009839775.1 Chloroflexota bacterium
CATTTGTCGCCAAAACGGGGTAATATTGACGGATTCTTTACGGAATTCCTGTGGCGCGTATACTAGCTGATTTGTGGACGGCGCACCCAACCTCAAGGTGCAGCACGTGCATTCTTCACTTGGGAATCTCATGGGGCATGCGTGGCCAAGATCACCCTCACCCCGGCCCTCGCCCGTCAAGAGGGAAAAGGGTAGCAGTGCACCAGGGGGCATGTGCGTAAGTCCGTCATTCCGGCGGAAGCCGGAATCCAGAGA
>VXOZ01000412.1 GCA_009839775.1 Chloroflexota bacterium
TGAGCACTCGGTGCGCCTCCGCCAGGACCACCGCGGGCTCCGGTTGGTAGGCCAACAGGGACTGTACTGCGAACGTTCGTCTGGGAGGTGGCGCTCTGAGTGAGTGAAGGGCCTGGACTGGCCGTCGCGACTCTTGAACGCACGGGGGACGGCAACACTCACCGGGGTCACCGGTCTGGGGCCGAGATCGACCGAGGGCCTTCACGCGAAAGGTGTCCCGGCATCCCAAAATCCCTCTGCGCGCATGTCCTCGTGAATTCGGTTGGCCTCATCACGGGTCACAAGCCCCTCATTGCCGGCACGAATGAGTAGGGATCGGATCCGATGATATGCAAAGTCCTCACTGCCATGCAGTTCCGAGAGGACCGTCAATGCATCGTTGTCATCTGTCGCAATCGTCCATCCGCGCCGGAATGCGATTGACACGCAGGATGCTTCGCCAGCGCCGAGGGGGGTTCGCACCGTGAATCTTGAGACAGCCTCACGACTCTGGAGCTCGGCGGCAAGCTGGAGCTCGTCTTCGACGAGCGGGACCGTTTCGAGCATCCCTTTTCGATGAAGATCGTCGATTGTCCGTAGTCGTTCGAAGCGAACCTTATCCGCAGGACTCGTCCGGGCACGAATCTCGTAGTGCCGGATCGCTTGCCGCATTTCCGAAAGCAGTTCGGCACGCTGTAGAGCTGGCACCGGAAGTTCCTCTTCCTCAGGGTCGTACACGACCAACGGGACCCGAAGCGGGCTTCCGAGCAGCCGAAGCAGAAGCTGCTCCCGCCGCGTCAGCATGAAGTAGAGGAGCACAACGGTGTCGATGATGTACATGGACCTAAACCACGCCGGTCGCCTCGAACTCCTCAAACTCGGCCGCTGCCCAATCCGGTTCTTGGCCGTTGGTGGGTTGCCCCAGGACGTGAACCAAGTCGGGAATCGACAGCCCGGCGAACGATGCCGCCGAGGGAGGCGACATCTCTTCGAGCACGATTGCGGCGCGCAGCATGCGCAAGAACGCCCTCGGGAATCGACGGATCCGCCAGAGCTCCGCGTTTTGCTCGTACTCCTCGGGATCGATTGGATAGCCGAGCGACCGTGCGAGCGCCACCGGCCTGACGTCATCTCGCATCTCGGCATAGGTGGCCCTGGTGATGGCCTTCATCTGCCGCAGGCGGACGAGTGCCGTGGGGAAGGATGTTCGGAAGTACCGCTGGATGTGGACGACGTCGACGGGATCCGTGAGGCGTGGGCTCATGCCGGCTTCTTCCATGAAGCCGCGAACGCCCTCGCTGGGCATCAAGAACTCCCCTGCGAACTCATCGGCGAAGTTCTCACGCGGGCTGCGTCCACGCGAGACGACCCATCGGCCGTCGGCGCTGTGAAAGAGCGCATGTCCGATCTCGTGGGCGATCGTGAACCGGCGCCGCCCGATTGTCATGTCGAGGTTCACGAGGATCGCGAATCCGACCTCGGGATGGTTGAAGAACGCACCGGAAGGTGCCTTGCTCAGGTCTTCGCCCAAAGGGGCGCGAAACAGGGCGATGCCCAACATCTCGCACACGGTGTCAATATCGGGGATTGGCCCGGTTCCGAGACCAAGATGCGAGCGAACTTCCTCCGCCTTCCGGCGGGCGTCGTCCTTCTGCTCGAACGATGAGCGGTGGATGAATGGACTCTGTGTCAGGCCGTGAATCGGTATCCCGGTGATCTTCGAGAGTTCGGCATATCTGTCCAGGAACTGAGTGAATTCTCGGATGCCTGGAGTAGAGCCGGGATCAATGCCTCCGTCCGCACGAAGGAGCATGCCGGCCAGATCGGCGTCCTCAGCTTCCGCACTGCCGCCTCGCAGCAGGTCGGCGACTGTACAGCCGTAGAGCCGAGCCAGAGCGACCAGCTGCCGGTCGTTGGGCGAGCGCCGGCCCGCTTCCCAGTAGCTCACCATCGTGCGACTGATTCCCAGCGCGGCGCCGACGTCGTCCTGCGAGTAACGCGCGCGCGTCCTAGAACGAGCCAGTCCCTCCGAGAGGTTCTCCATCTCGGTCTCCTTCCGCGGCTCGTCTTCTGTTGCGCAACATTGACAACTCCGGGATTATCTGTAACCCTAGCGGTGTTGCGGCAAATGGGACATGTGACCTGCTTGCGCAACAGAAGACGAGGTAACCGACATGATAACCGCTGGCTCACCACTCGGCCGAACGAGCGACGAAGGCCAAGGGCGTCCTGCCCCGGAGCTCACGGACGCCGGACTTGCACCGACTGCCTCTCGACCAAGGGAGCCCGACGACCTGCGCAAGGGAAAGTTCCCCATCTCCGTCAATGGGAAGCCGGTCAATGTGGTCGGGCCGCTGAGCATGGGGTTGGAGATCAAGAAGGCCGCCATCGAGCAAGGCGTGGCCATCGAACTCGACTTCGTCCTGACGAGAACTTTACCCGATGACTCGCAGTCAATCGTCGGCGACGACGACGAGGTCGACGTGACCGAGTTCAAGACCTTCACCGCCGTTGCGACCGATGACAAGGGCAGGATTGAGATCATTGTCAACACTCGCCCGCGGATCGTCACGACGGACGAGGTCTCCTACGACGAAGTGGTGAAGCTGGCCTTCGATCCACCACCCACGGGCCCGAACTGGGAGATTGTGGTCAGCTACCGGAACGGCGCCGGTCGTCCCCCTGATGGCAGGCTGCGCCCCGGTGGAACAGTCAAGATCAAGGAGGGGACGGTCTTCAATGTCACGGCGACTGATAAGGCGTAGCCCCGACCTCCAGCGCCTGTGGGAGGAGGGATACGAAGTCGAAGTGCGAGCGGGTCACCTGCTCGTCAAGCATGTCCCGTACGTGACCGTAACGAGGGCCGTCGCCCGCGCCACCCTGGTATCTGCCCTGGATCTCGCCGGCGATGTCACGACGAGACCGAGCAGCCACGTGGTCAAGTTCACGGGTGAGGCGCCTTGCGATGAGTCGGGGCAACCGCTTGCCAGGATCATCCTCTCCAGCAAGCGTGAGGATCTGGGTGGCGGCATCGTGGTGCAGCATGAGTTCTCGAGCAAGCCGCCATCCGGATATGCCGACTACTTCGAGAAGATGTCGACATACGCCGAGATCTTGACTGGCTACGCTCAGTCGATTGAGCCAGCGGTTACCGCCCGGACGTTCGAAGTCGTGCAGGACTCGAGCGAAGACTCCGTCTTCCGATACCTCGATACGGCCTCCAGTCGCGCCGGAATCGTCGCCATTACTCAGAAGCTCGAAATCCCGTCGGTGGCGATCGTTGGGCTGGGTGGCACTGGGTCCTACATCCTCGATCTGGTAGCCAAGACCCCGGTGCGTGAGATTCACCTGTTCGACGGCGACAGGTTTGGGCAGCACAACGCATTCCGCGCTCCTGGCGCTCCGTCAATTGAGACCCTAAGGACCGCACCCGTGAAGTCCGAGTACTTTCGCACCATCTACTCCAATATGCGTAGCAACATCTTCGATCACGAGCACCTCGACGACGATTCAGCGGACATGCTGGCCAGTGTGAGCTTCGCCTTCGTCGCAGTGGACGACGCCGATGCGAGAAAGCTGGCGGTAGAGAAGTTGCTGGACGCCGATGTGCCTTTTGTCGACGTGGGAATGGGCCTGGACACAGGCGACGCTGCTCTGCTCGGTCAGCTGCGAGTTACCGCCGTGACTGCAGAGGCGAGGGACCACGTGGACTCCACGATCCCACTCAAAACTGGCCCCGATGACGACGAATACGCCAGCAACATCCAGATCGCAGACCTGAATGCGCTGAATGCCGCCTTGGCCGTTGTGAGGTGGAAGAAGATGTTCGGCTTCTACAGCGACCTTGAGCGCGAGCACTCCAGTCTGTACCAGATCGACGGCAATCACTTGATCAATGAGCATAAGCGGTGAGACGAAGAGACACCGTCAGTCACGAGTTCGTCCGCACCACTCCGGAGCATCTCGCAGATGGGGTCCTGTACGTCTCGGTGTCGTTCGCCACGGCCATTCATCGCTGCTGCTGCGGCTGCGGGAGCGAAGTCGTTACGCCGTTCAGCCCAAGCGATTGGGAGATGAGCTACGACGGGGAGTCGATATCCCTCTCCCCATCCATCGGCAACAAGGGATTACAGTGCCAATCCCACTACTTCATCCGTCGCAACCGGGTGGTGTGGCTGCCTTCCTTCGGCCGGGACGGGCCGCGACCGCATCGATCACTGTGGCGGCAGCTCGTCTCTCGCCTGTCTTCTGTGCGGTGGCGCCGTAGGTGACGTCATCAGCGCTTGCGCGTGTCGACGACCAGATCTAGCGTCAATGCGGTTCCTCGGCCTCCTCCCTCTCCAAGAACAAAGTAGGGCTGCCTATTCGCGCATAGCGATTGTGTCTCGCATGGAATCTCTTGTTCTTGCTTTTCACGTGATCGAAAACAAAGGCGAGGCCGACCGCGGATAGCGACGGCCAGATAGGACCGTCTTCGAAGATCACCGCGAGGCCGATAGACATCCCGAAGGAGGCGATTTCGAGGATGAGACAAGAGGAAAAAACGACCTGACGACGCCGATTCAGTTCGGAGAGGAAGGATTGTTCTTCGGTTTCGTTCGTCGCCAATGCGAGCTCTGGGATATACGTGAGCCTGTCTCTCTCCCACCACCTGAGAACGTGCTCGTCGTTGTCGTAGTCGCCAGTGCAAAGACGCCACCACCAGGTGAGCCAGAGTCGCATCAGTCCGAGCCTGTGGCATTGGCTGGTAGCCGGAGGATGCGGTGTAGAGCAGGCAGGGCCCTCGCATATCTGGTTTGGAAATAGCCAATCGAGCGATTCGGCAACCATTCGTTGTTGAAGTAGTGGCGAAAATCAGGCAAATGTTCGATCGGATAAAGCCGGGCTTGAACCTTTCGGCGCGATGAGTCGGCAAATTCGTGCTCGTAGGTCGGAAAGTCGCTGGGGTCGATTCCCTTTCTCCGAAGGAAGTCAGAGAAGAGCCTGCCCGTTGATATATCAGGCATCATCTTGTCTGGCGGGACAATGCCGTAGTCCTCCAATGGAGCCAGCAGATTGAGGTAGATTTCGTTGAGCATGGAGAAGTGCGCCGGCGGAATCTTCGACTTGTTCTTGAGGTATCGCTGGACATGGACGGGCATATGGCTTCCAGAGTTACCCGTCATCCAGTCGAACACCCATTTGCTGACTTGGACAGCGAACGTCGGAGAGAGCCATTGGCCGAGATTGATTGCGACGTGCGGGTGAACCCAGGTTCCTTGCTCGATCCGATCGCCCCGCCCACGGATGACCTGAACCAAAGTAGATATGGGAATTCCCATATCTAACGAGAGCTCCTTCAGGAAGGCTTGGGTTTGTGCGGCTCGGTGATAATCGGCAAAGAGCTTCCCGGCCTGTTTGCACAACCGAGTGGCGTTGATGTAGCCGTCGATCGGACGTTGCGGAACGATTTCACCGCCGACCGAATGCTCGATGAGCATCGGCTGTGTGAAGTTCTCGAACGGCACTGGCAGAGAATCGGTCTCGTCGGACATCCCTCTCCCCCTTTCGATTGGCTGGCTCTCGAACTGTCGGGGGTGTCGGCCTTCCTGTCGAGGTGCTGACGTAAGTTGGTGGAGAGGCTGTGGAACGGTACCGTCAAGCGTCACAGCAATGGATGCGGTATGCCGTTGCTTCGCGAACAGGAGAGGCGAGCAAGGCGATCGTGTCTAGGATTCAGTGCCCACCGATGTTGAAGAAGCGAGTCCACTCTGAGATGTCCCAGAAGGAGTTCGCAGCCCAGACCACCCTCCGCATGGAAGAGGTCAACGAGCGGCTCGCGTGGCTCGCATATCGCATCGTCACTCCATCGAGGCGGCGTATCTTAGCCGGAATGGGGTGACGAGATGGCCAACTGTGTCTTGATCGCTCTCGATCTAGGCCAGGCGATAGGCCTAAGGGGAGGACACCTGGAGGTCGTCGCGGTCGCTCTCGACGCCAATCGCTTCGCGATGCCTCCTGCCTCCTGCCTACTGTCGTGGCCACGCGACTGGTTGGCACGCGTGTCGAGTCTGGCAGGACTGGCCCCTGTGATCAGGATGTGTGCAAGGCGGCCGAGGTAGTCGAGCAGCGCGGTTGTCAGCTTTTCCTCGCCGAAGCCCCCGACCTTCTCGGAGATTGCTACGTTGCTGGTGACTATCGTGGAGCGGCACTCCTAGAGGTCGGCGAGCACCTTGAAGGGCAGCTTGGCACCGGCCCAGTGGAGGCGCGCGAAGCCTAGTTCGTCGACGATCAGAAGGGTGTGTATTGATCGCCCTCAGACTCGTCCAGTGATCGCTCTAAGACTCGGCCACTTGGGAGCCAAGTCCCAACCTGTGATCGACGTGAGCCGACGCCGGTCCGGAGAGAGGGATGCTCGGAGTGATGGATATCTATGGGCTGCGGCGCAAGGTGCTGGTCGAGGGCCAGAGTCAACGCCGCGTGGCCCGCGAGATGGGGGTCGCGCGAGACACGGTGCGCCGCTACCTGGCGACGCCGGTGCCCGAGCGGCAGCAGCGGCAACGCTCCAGCCCAGTCCTGGATCAGGTCCGACCGCGGCTGGAGCAGTTGCTGGAGGAGTGGTCGCACAGGACCACCGCCAAGCAGCGGATCACGGGGCGCCGACTGCAACGGCAGTTGCGCGAGGAGGGCTACGAGGCCGGCCTGACCCTGGTCCTGGCCGAGCTGCGCGAGTGGCGCCGGCGGCGGGCCGAGGTCTACGTGCCGCTGGTCCATCGTCCGGCCAAGAGCGCGCAGGTCGACTTCTTCGAGGTCTGGGTCGACCTGGCCGGCGAGCGGCGAGCGGTCTGGCTGCTCCTGTTCCGCTTGATGCACTCGGGCCGCGACTTCGTCCGGCTCTACGAGCGCCAGGACCAGCTCGCCTTCTTGGACGGCCACGTGCGCGCCCTTGAACACTTCGGCGGGGTGCCCCGGCGGATGGTCTACGACAACCTCTCGGCGGCGGTCGAGCGGGTGCAGTTCCCGCGCCGCCGGCTGACCGAGCGCTTCGCCGCCCTGGCCAGCTACTATGCCTTCGAGCCCAGCTTCGCCCGTGCCGGCCAGGGACACGACAAGAGCGGCGTCGAGAGCCGCGGCTGGGGCGTGCGCTGGCAGGTGCTGACGCCGCTGCCGCGCGGCGACTTGCTGGAGCACATCTCGGACGAGATGCAAGCGGGGGTCGACCGGCTGGCGCCGGAGCAGGTATGGGAGCGTGTCGTGACAGAAGGACCGCTGCTGCGTCCGCTGCCGGCGGTCGCGCTCGAGCCGCGGCGGATACAGCCGGTCTCGGTCAACCGCAGCACGATGGTGCGCCTCAAAGGCACCTGCGCGTTGGACGCGCTTTCGCGCTGGGTACTCGGTCCCGAGCGCTGGGGGAGCCTCAGGATGAGCGCCTGGGTCGGCGTCTCCGAGGTTTCCTTCCAGCGTGGCGCGGAGCAGGTCAGCCATCCCCGCCAGCGGTTCGGTACCCGCCGAGTGCGCTACTGCCACTTCCTCGGCCAGCGCTCGCGCAAGCGGCAGGCCCTGCGCAAAGTGGCGCCGGAGCTGATCGACAAGCAGGACGGGCCCCTATGCCCAGCTCTGGGACGCTGCTGGAGGACGAACGCGGCGGTCACGAGGCGGCCCGCTCCCTAGCGCGGCTCTTGTAGGCGGCGGCCGAACACGGCGAGGAGCGGGTGCGGGAGGCGCTGGAGGCGGGCCTCGCCGAGTGCGGCTTCGACGAGTTGGCCATCCGTCGCTCGTTGGCCGCGGCCCAGCCGCCTGGCGCGGTGACCATGCCGGGACCCCTGCGCGGCTACCGCGTCGGGCGGGCCTCGCTGGCCGACTTCGACCGACTGCTGGAACAAGGTGCGTCGTGAGCGACGCCGCGCGCCGAGCCGTGCTCGAGGCGGACTGCCGCGAACTCGAGCTGCCCACCGTGCGCCGCCAGTATCCCGAACTCGTCCGCCAGGCTGCGCACGACGGCTGGGACTTGCGAGGCCTTGCTGTTGTAACTGCTCGAAGCCGAGGTCCTGCTCCACGGCAACGGTACCGTGGCCCGGCTGCTGCGCCAGGCCCGCTTCCCCGACCACAAGACCCTGGAACTACTCGACTGGGATGTCCTGCGCGGGATCGAGCGACCGCAGCTCGCTTGACTTGCCACCTGTGAGCACCTCGAAGGCGGCGAGGACGTGGTGATCGCCGGTCCGATCTAGACGGTCAAGACCCACCTCGCGATCGCGTTCGGCGTCGAAGCCGTCCAGCGCTGGCAGCGGGTCGCCTTGATCCGTGCCGCCGACCTCGTGCCCGAAGTGGTCGAGGCGCGCGATGAACGCACGCTTACTCGTCTGCATCAGCGCTGCCTGCGTGTCGCCCTGCTGATCGTCGACGAACTCGGCTTCGTGCCCTTCGAGCGGGCCGGCGGCGAACTGCTCATCAACCTGCTCGCCGACCGCTACGAACGCCGCTCGACGATCGTCACCACCAACCTCGCGTTCTCCGAGTGGGTCCAGGTCTTCGGCGACGAGAAGCTGACCACGGCGCTGCTCGACCGCCTTGGACACCACGCGCACATCCTCACGACCAAAGGCCAGTCCTATCGGACTCGGCACGCGCGAACAACAACCGCGTCGTCGCCGCAGCAGATAGGAGGTGAAGCCTAGCAACCACCGTCGGGAGAGACCACGTCCGCCTCCGAGTGGCCTGGCCTTAGACCGATCAACTGGCCTAGATTGAGAGCGATCAAAACAGCCCGTCAGTGTCCGCTCGACCGCGCGGACTTCCGAGCCAGAGACTAGGTCGAGAGCATCCGCAGCATCGCCATTCGCTACCACCAACTGGACGTCGTCAAACTGCACATGGTCGATCTCGCTGGCATCCACGTCATGAGCCAGTAGAGTAGGCGCACCCTAGGGGCCAGCCCCGCCGAACCCGTCTTCGCAACACGGCAAAAGCGGAGATGGGACAACTCGACATACAAACGCTTCCACGAGCCCAAGTTTACTACTTCTTCACGGAAGAGGTGGGTCACCTTCCTAGCGATGGTGACACGCCCGGTAGGGTCCCACGGCGAGAAGCTTCCACTAGGAGCCAAACACGCGCTCAGGCACACCAGCTTCCCTCAAGAGTTGATAGAGGTCTGCGATTCTCGTTCTTCTCCTCTCCCGGCAAAAGGTGAAGATCACCCTTTGCTTGGCTCGGGAGAGTGCGACGAAGAACGTCGAGAGTCCTTCGACATCCCCAGATGTATAGCTCCACCACGAACTGTCATCAAGGCCAAGGAACAAGACGGTGTCGTATTCGAGGCCCTTGCTCTTGTGGACAGTCATGAGTGGAGTTGAGTCACGACCCTCGTATCGATCGAGACATTCAGTCCAGCTGTTGGTTTCGGAAGCGCACGCCCTTAGATACAAATGGAAAGCCTCACTGGAGATGTCCAACGTGTCTCCGGTTGCGTATTTGGGGAACGCACTCCGAATGGCGTCAGCCCCTAAGAACTCGAATGTGTCGTCGGCCAGCTTGGCAGCCTCCATTGCCTGGGGCGCTCCCCTCAGACTTCCTCTGATCGAGCGAATGTACTCGGTCAGTTCCTCTTCGACTTCGCGAAGCCCGTCCTCGTCGTCCGCATCGACCCCGCGTAGTCGATAAAGTGCCCGCGAAGCTCGAATCCACTCTTCAGGTGCGCGCTCCTCAGCGCCGAGGCGCAGAATCGCGATCGCGATACGTGGCAACTCTTCTGCGAGAAGATCCTGAAGCGTAGTGCGGCCCAGCGAGCGACTTTCGTTTGGAGACGAACAGGCAAGGTTGACAACCAGATAGCTTCTGCGTAGCCTTCGGGCATGGTCATGGCCCAAGACTACCAGCACAATCGCACGCTGTTCCACGCTGACAACCTGGCCGTGCTGCGTGGCATGGGTTCCGAGACCGTTGACCTGATTGCGACTGACCCGCCCTTCAAGAAGGGCCGAGATTTTCACGCGACCCCGGACTCCCTCGCCGCCGGAGCCAAGTTCCAGGACCGCTGGAGTTGGGAGCGAGACGTACATGACGATTGGGTAAAGCGGATTGAGGGCAGTCGCCCCTTCCTGATGGAGGCGATCGAGTCAGCCCGCTACGCGCACTCCGACAGCATGGGCGCGTACATGTGCTTCATGGCCGTGCGGCTCCTGGAGATGCGTCGCGTCCTCAAAGAGACGGGATCGATCTACGTCCACTGCGACCCCACGGCCAGTCACTACCTCAAGGCCGTCATGGACGCGATCTTCAAGCCCCAGCGATTCCGAAACGAGATCGTCTGGTCGTACGGCCTCGGGGGATCGTCGAAGCGCTACTACTCCTGGAAGCACGACATCATCCTCTTCTACACGGCCAGCGATGAGTACATGTTCGACAAGCCACAGGTTCCGGCGACATCCAACCGGATGAAGGGCAAGACGAAGGGCGCAACGTCAGTCTGGGCAATCCCGTCCCTCAACAACATGGCCAAAGAGCGAACAGGCGCCCCGACACAGAAGCCGCTTGAGCTGTACGAACGGATTGTGGCTGCCAGTTCGAGACCGGGTGACGTGATACTCGATCCCTTCGCGGGCTGCGCAACGACGCTCGTGGCCGCCGAGCGTCTCCAGCGTCAATGGGTCGGGATCGACATCTGGGACGGCGCGCACGAGCACGTCCTGACCAGGATGCGGGAGTCAGTTGGGATATTCGGAGGAATCACCTACACGACCGAGATTCCCGAGCTGCCTGAAGGCGACCAGCCTGCGGGCCCGGATCAACAAGTGATCGAGCGCTACACCGAGCCGGGCCCTCGAATGACACGTGTGCAGATGATCCGCGAGCTCATCGATCGGCACGGCCAGAAGTGCCGCGGCTGCGAGCGGGAGTTCGATGACGTGCGCTACTTGCAGCTCGACCACAACACCCCGAGAGCGGACGGGGGAATCGACCACATCACGAATCGGGTGCTGCTCTGCGGGCCGTGCAATCGGCTCAAGAGCAACATCTACACGCTGTCCGGGCTACGCAAAGAGAATCGACGGCTCGGCTACATGGCAAAGGGAAGGCGGATCTGATGGCGTGGAGTCGCGAGGATCAGCCAATGCCGGTTGAGATCAGGGAGATTGAGCTATCGGCGGCTGAGCAGAAGGGAAGCTTCAGGTTGCTGGTGAAGGGGACGATGAAGAATCTGGATCCGCCACGGGTAGTTCTTGAGATCGTTCTCGACGACGATCAAGCTCGCTACTTGCGGAGAACTCTTCGGATGGGGATGAAGATGGCTCACTTCCGATTGTCAGAGTGGCCTGGATCGGCCGAGGAAGCTTCAGGCGGAGGCTGAATCCATCAATCATTAGTCACCTATGCCGTGAGCGCGGCGTAGGTGATTCGCTTGCCGCGCATTCCCTTGGCCAGCTCGCCCATCTGCTCAATCGTGTCGAGCGGACGCAGGTTGTGCCTCCCTGCGAACTCCCGCACGTAGCGATGCAGATGCTTCGGCGACATCTGGTGATAGGTCCCGACGTAGCCGCGCTTGAACATCGACCAAAAGCTCTCAATGCCCTGCGTGTGTGCATCCCCCTGGACGTACTGACCGTCCGAGTGCTTGACCGCCGTGTGGCGCATCCTGATACCCCGGTAGGCCGGCCATTCGTCCGTGAACAACTGCGCGCCGCGAGCCACAGTGTCCTCAACGAATCCATGCAACGTAGCTTTGTCAGCTGATTTGATCACGCGGGCTTTGACTCTCTTGGTCGGGCGATCCTTCGCCGCGACTACGGCCACCTTACCGTATGTGCCGCCGCCCTGCTTGAGCCGCTTGCTCTGATGTTTGTTCGCCTCACGCCCGCCGAAGTAGCTTTCGTCCACTTCGACCGGTCCGCCGAACTGCTCACCATCGTTGTTGTCAAACGCCTCTCGGATGCGCTGGAGCATGAACCACGCCGATTCCTGACCAATCCCGATGTCGCGACTCAGCTTGTGAGACGACACACCCTTGAGGCTTGTCAGGTGCAGGTAGATGGCGTACACCCACTTGCGCAGGGGGAGCTTCGAGGCTTCCATGACCGTCCCAGTCTTGACCGAGAAGTAATGCCGTCCCTCTGAGCACCAGTACGGCATCTTCGGATGCTTGCTCTCGACCGTCTTGTCACTACCGCAACGCGGGCAAACTCGACCATCCGGCCAGATGCGATCCTCGAACCACGTCCGCGCCGACTCTTCGTCCGGGAACATGTCAGCAAGTTGCATCAGCGTGATGCCCTGGCGTCCCGACTTTGGCGTTGATTCTGTGGTCATTTCCGTCTCTCCCTGCTACAAACAGGGTACCAATTCTCTATCTGGTTGTCAACCTTGCCTGTTCGTCTCCTTTCGTTTCTTATCTGAAGTTTGACCCTCTCGAACTCTTCTCCGAGTCGATCTTCGAACTCGTCAGCCTTCTGCCTAACCAAAAAGGCGTAGTCCCGGGGCTGAGTCCCTCGCGTACTCATGTCGTACCTCAGCCAGTGAGCAACATGGAGTGCCTCTTCATTCGAATTCTCAAAGTTCCATATTTGCGCAACGTCGTCGCTTATCTCGCTAGGTGCCTTTGACTCGACATCTGGAGCAGCGTCGTCGATGGCCCTGGCTATCACCTGCTGCAACTGGACGAGCGCGGGGGACGACCGGTAGTTCTGCTTGAGTGGGATGCGAAGCGACGCGAAGTCCCTCTCAAATGCCGTGAAGGCATCCACTCGGGCACCCGCCCACGCCATGATTCGCTGCTTGTCATCACCAACAGCAGTGATTTCCGATTCGCTGCCTGCGAAGGCAGAAGACAGAATGTCGTACTGGGCATGCGTCGTGTCCTGGAACTCGTCTACGAAAACGTAGGGATAGGTGATTCGAATGGCCTGTCGAAGTTGAGGGTTCACTCGAATGAGAATCTCGGCCAGCCGATTCAAGCACGTGAAGGTCAACCTAGGCCTTTCAGTTCCCAATCTCTCTTCCCACCAGAGCTTGACGGCGAAGTCCAAACCTGACCGCGGCTCGATCGGTCCGGTCGGCAGCCTGTAACCGCCGACAATCTGAGGCTCAAAGGTGGACGCCATGAAGCTGGCAATCTGCGATTGCCACCGGTGAGGGGCCAAATCACGCGCCTCTTGAAGGAATGCGTCCACCTGCCTTCGAGTAGGAAACGAAACCTCGTAAGGACTGTTCGGGCGCCAGGCGGCCGGAAGGGCATCGCGAAATCTGTCGACAATGCCCTTCGTGAACGCATCGAACGTCATGGAGTCAAAGAGGCTTGCCGCATCCTCAGAGCATCGAGAGCGAACTCTCTCTCGTAGGTTTTCGTCAGCGTCTCTCTTGAAGCTGATAGCAAGGATCCGAAATGGGTGGGGACAGCGCCCTGTCTCCAGAAGGAATGCAGCGCGCTGCGCAAGGAATTCGGACTTTCCTGCGCCTGGTCCGGCAATAACCAGAGTTGATCCCTCGTGCCGAAGTGCTTGCCAAGCGCTAGGCTCGAGGTCTTCGATGCCCTTAGGGCGCCAGTTGTTCCTGGCCAAGAGGTCAGCCACCATTTCTCTCCTTCCAGATTCTCAGTCCAGTGCGGAGCGGACTTGCTGAAGCAGCGAGAGAATGGCTTCAGGGGCGTGATCTACCACAACTGCGCCATCTACTTCGCCCAGGACTTGAAGGTGCGTTTCTGGTTTGCTTCGTCCAAGAAACAGGTACCGATACCAAGGGAAGAGGTCCACGTCGAGGTCGCCGTACAGCGTAGAGTCGCCACTTTGGCCAAGGACCGCCAGCTTCGCGCCTTCGAATGCCTCATCCCCGAGTCTGGGCCCTCTTTTTCCAATCGAGAGAGCTCTGTAGTCCTCCGGGAACGCGCGCAGCATGAGGAGATCTAGGTCAAGTGGCTCGGAGAAAAACACATTGAATCTGCGCAGATATTGTGTCCATGTGAAGATCGATTCATCCAGTTCGCGCCTACCAAAGTCCTCGAGGGCAACACTCAATTCCCAGTCTGGAGTGCTGGTATCGAAGACTTCTTGTTCTTTCACTCCCGATTCCAGAAGCTGTTGGCAGGTATATCTGATCCGGTCCCATCCACCTCCATGCCGGCCAGCGTCCAAGTCCAGCAGGGTCGCATATGGAATGCCAAGATCGCTCAGGAGTTTCCAGAAGTGGTTGACGTGTCTGCCGCCGAGCGGTACGACCGCAACGAAAGATCGATCGATGTAGAGGCCGTCGGCTTCGGCGATTCGGTGAATCACGACTTGCTCGGAGGCCCCTTCCCCAAGGACTACGAACTTCGCGAAGTAGAGTTCGGGATAGCTGCGAACTGCTTGTCGTACGAACTTCGCGGCCTCCTCCGGCTCCGGGGGTAGTGTGATTCTTCGCACCTCGCTGACTCGGGTGTCTCCGTGCAACCTGAAGTGACGCACATCGTCAGGGGGCACGCGCCCCAAGAGACTCGCTGAGTGGCTGGAGATCAGCCCTTGTGCATGCTCTGAGCCTTCGGTCAGGTTCAACACTTCTGCGATGATCCGAGACAAGAAAAAGGGCGCCAAGTTGTTCTCGGGCTCTTCTAGCGCGATAAGCGTTAGCGACGGTGGCTGGACTCGCTGCTTGATGAAGCCGTTAGCCTTTCCTGAGCGCAGCAGAGACTCAACGTCAATCGTCGCCAGAGTCAAGGCGATGTGAAACAGAGATCGTTGACCGTCTCCGAGTTCTCCGAGATCCAGTACACGGGAAGGTTCGTCTGAGGCAAAGGAGACCACGACCCGCCGAACGAGCTCATCAAAGCGTTGGTCCACAGGCCTGATCATCGGCGACTCTCTCGTGTCGTCCCCGACGACGCCTCGCCATCGATTTCGGACCACCTCCTCTACGGTCTGTACTCCCTCCTGTCGACTGAACTCCGTGTTGATCTGCCTGGCAGTTTGGTCGACCGATTGCCGGAACTCTTCAGTCCAGGATATTGCGCGCCAGAGACGCCCACGCATAAAGGCGGCCACCTGGGACTCGCCATCTCTGTTTGACGGCACATACACCATCTGGATTCGGGTGCGGTCGGCATTGGATACGTTGACACACTGTTCATCTGAGAAGTCAGATGCGAGGGTCCTGATGGCCCTAAATCTGATGTCGATCGCTCCCTCTACAGTTCCATCGTCTGTCCACTCCGCGTCCAACCGCAATCGGCATTTCAAACTGCCTGGTTCTTCCACAGTCATGTGATGGAAGAAGGCTGGAACTCCCGTCAGTTCGCTTTCGTCACCATGGTCAGAAGACTGGAGTTCGGGGAATCCAAGAATCACTTCGAGAGTGAACGTTCGGCTATTCGGTGCATGAGTCTCGTCGATGGGGAGGTGGAAATCTCGCAGTCGCACACGACGTTGCTCGCCGGTAATCCCAAACATCCGGGACAGGGCCTGGAGCACTGCAGTCTTGCCGGTTCCATTGGCCCCAATGAAGGCGGTGATCTCTTGGGAAAAGTCGATGGTCACCGGATCTGGGCCAAAGCACTGGAAGTTGGTCAGCGTGAAGTTCTCGATTCGCATCAGAGCAATCTCGGACTTTCTTCAGGGCTCACGACCGACCATCTTACTCCGAGGTGGAGAGTGTCTCGGGTGTAGGCACACCGTCCCTCCCCGCAATACGCGTCATCCTTACGTTCGGTCCTGTGACCGAGTTTCGGGTTTGTCGCGTGAGTAGGAGTCGCGGGGTCGCTGGTGCGACCGAGAAGTCAGCCTATCGCCCAACTCTCCGACAGGACCTCGGCCTGCTCCAGGACCGTACGTGTCGCCTGCTCCTGCTTATCTGGCGGATAACCGTGTCTGCGGAGGATGCGGCGCACGAGCACGCGGAGCCGTGCGCGAACGTCCTCACGCAGTGTCCAGTCGATCGTCGTGCTCGCGCGGACGGTTTCGACCAACTCGCGAGCGATTGCTCTTAAGGTTTCGTCGCCAAGGACTTGGACCGCGCTGTCATTGGTCTCGAGGGCGTCGTAGAAGGCCAACTCGTCATCCGATAGGCCGAGTTCCTCACCTCGAGCGCTCGCCTCCCGCATCTGTCGGGCTAGCTCGATCAGTTCCTCGATGACCTGCGCCGCTTCAATCGCCCGGTTCTGGTAGCGCAGGAGCGACCGCTCCAGCATCTCCGCGAACGAGCGGGCCTTCACGACGTTTTGGCGCCTCCTTGTGGCGATTTCGCCTTTGAGCAGTTTCTGCAGCAACTCGACGGCGAGATTGCGGTGCGGCATGCTCTGGACTTCGGCGAGGAACTCCTCTGAGAGGACCGAGATGTCGGGCTTGTCCAACCCTGCGGCCTCAAATATGTCGATCACGCCCTCAGGAGCCACAGCGCGAGAAATAATCTGACGGACGGCGAGTTCCAATTCCTCCTCCGAGCGGGACTCGCCAACGGCTCGCTTGGCCAGCGAGGCGCGCACGGCTTGGAAGAAGGCGACGTCGTCGCGAATCCGCAGTGCCTCTTCGTGCGGCACAGCGAGTGCGAATGCCTGGGTAAGCGCCCTCACGGCGTCGAGACAACGCTCTTTGCCGTCGTCTTGCTTGAGGATGTGTTCCTGCGCGGGCGGGAGGAGCGCCAGACGCTCCGACGGCGTGCCGTTCACCCATTGAGACCAATCGAAGCCGTGGAAGAGACCGAGACAGACCTCGTACTTCTCCTGCAGCACCGCCACGGCTTCATCCTGATCGATCGTCGTCTTGCCAAGGCCACCGCTCTCGGTGTACGTGGCGAGCGCTCGTTTGAGCTCGTGGGCCAGCCCGAGATAGTCGACCACGAGGCCGCCCGGTTTGTCCTTGAACACCCGGTTGACGCGTGCGATGGCTTGCATCAGACCATGGCCGCGCATCGGCTTGTCGACGTACATCGTGTGCAGGCTTGGCGCGTCGAAGCCTGTCAGCCACATGTCGCGGACCAGGACGACCTGGAGCGCATCGTCGGCGTCGCGGAAGCGGTTGGCGAGGGCCTCGCGCCGGGGCTTGTTGCGGATGTGGGGCTGCCAATCGAGCGAGTCCGAGGCTGAGCCGGTCATCACGACCTTGATCGTCCCCTTGTCGTCGGCATCGTCATGCCAGTCCGGCCGGAGCTGGACCAGTTCCCTGTAGAGATCGACGCAGATGCGCCGGCTCATGCAGACGATCATCGCCTTGCCCTCGAGTACGTCGAGACGTTGCTCGAAGTGATCGACGATGTCTTGGGCGACGAGCTTGATTCGTTTCTCAGATCCAACGATGGCTTCGAGTTGCGCCCACTTGGTCTTCAGGCGTTCCTTGCGCTCGACTTCCTCCCCTTCCGTGGCCTCGTCGAAGTCAGGGTCGATGTCCGGACGCTCATCTTCGTTGAGGGCGAGCTTTGCCAGGCGACTTTCGTAGTAGATGGGGACTGTCGCCTCGTCGGCGACCGAGCGCTGGATGTCGTAGATGCTGATGTAGTCGCCGAAGACCGCCCGAGTGTTGGCGTCTTCCGTCTCAATTGGAGTGCCGGTGAAGCCGACGAACGATGCGTTGGGTAGCGCGTCGTGCAGATGCCGTGCCAGGCCGTCAATGAAGTCGTACTGGCTCCGATGCGCCTCGTCGGCGATGACGACGATGTTTCGGCGATCCGACAGCAGCGGATGACGATCCCCCTTGTTGTCGGGGAGGAACTTTTGGATTGTGGTGAACACGACTCCGCCCGACTGCACGTTGAGCTTCGCGCGGAGGTCAGCCCGCGTCTCGGCCTGTTGTGGCGGCTGTCGGAGCAGGTCCTGACATCGGGCGAACGTGTCGAAGAGCTGGTTGTCAAGGTCGTTGCGGTCGGTGAGCACGACGATGGTTGGATTCTCCATCGCCCGTTCGCGCACCACGGCGCCGGCGAAGAACGCCATCGTCAGGCTCTTACCGGAGCCTTGCGTGTGCCAGACGACGCCGACCCGTTGGTCGCCCGGCCAGCCTCCGGACATCGGCCTCGTCTCGTAGCGACCTTGGCTTTCCTCGCGGACCTCCTGGACTCGCTGGCCGGTTGCGCGGAGTGTCTCTTCGACAGCCATCCGGGCGGCGTGGAACTGGTGGTAGCCGGCCATTTTCTTGGCGAGTGAACCACCGGTGTCTTCGAAGACGATGAAGTCGCGGACGAGCGGGAGCAGTCGGTCCGGTTGGCAGATGCCGGCTAGCATCACCTGGAGTTGCGGTATGTGGTCGTCAACGGGATCCTGACCGGTGATCGTGCGCCAGGGCTTGAACCACTCCCAGCCTGCTGTGAGCGAGCCGATTCTGCCCAACGTGCCATCCGACACCATGAGCAGCTCGTTGAACGTGAAGAGCGAGGGGATGTGCGCCTTGTAGGTCTGGAGCTGCTGCCAGGCGCTCTTGATGGTGGCGTTCTCGTCAGTCGGGTTCTTGAGTTCGATCACGCCAAGTGGCAGGCCGTTGACGAACAGGACGACGTCGGGCCGGTGGTTATGGTCGCGGTCGGTGACCGTGAACTGGTTGACGGCGAGGTAGTCGTTAGCGGCTGGATCGTCGAAGTCGATGACCTTGACTTGGCCGCCACGGATGCGGTCACCGTCTCGGTACTCCACCTCGACGCCCCAGATGAGCATCCGGTGCAAGGCGCGGTTACGAGTTTCGAGGCTGGAGCCCTCGGGTTGGGTCAGCTTGCGGAAGGCGCTGTCCAGCGCGTCATCGGGCAGATCGGGGTTGAGATCGGCGAGGGCGGCGCGGAGGCGGTCTTCGAAGATGACCTGCGAATAGTCGCGCTCGATGTCGGGGCCGTAGGCGGTGTCCCAGCCGAGATTGCGGAGGTGACCAAGGGCAATCTCCTCGACCTCTGCTTCGCTGATGGTGGTCATGACAGCAGACTAAATCTCAACGGGGCGCAGCGACGGCTTCGAGAGAGGATCGACTGCGCCGGTGCGGTAGTGACGTATCCGTGGCGACTGGTTGTACCGATCGAGCAGTTGCGGGATCACGAAGGCGAGGATTCGAAGCTGCTCGCGACCGGTCATCCTACCGCCGGGTCGGCGGACCAACAGCGTTCTGATACCGCTGGTCTGCAACTGCTTCTTGTGGTCGCGTCGGGCCCGATCGTCGGCGTGTATCCAAACGGATCCGCGCATTCGACACCACTCGATAATCTCAGGGTCGAGGATCCGGCGCCCTTCCTTGTCGGGATCCATCGCAGTCTTGACATCGACGATGACGTAACCGACCGCCGCCAGAGCCTTCGCGACGTTAGGGTCGAGCGATTCGTCGAGCAAGAACTGGGGATTAGGCAGCTCGGAGGAGTCGTTCCCACTCACAGGCTTCCTCAATAGCTTCGATGGGCTGATCGAACGCTCGCGCCACGTACTCGAGTGAGTCGCCGGCTTCGATCATCCCGGCGACTGTGCGCGTGGGAATTCTCGTGCCCTTGATGCAGGGTGCCCCAAACTGGACAGCGGGCTCCAGCACGACGCCCTCGCTTGGCTCCCATGACCTGGCCATGTGGGTCTCTTCACTGAACAGCAAACCGTGGACGGGAATCAGAAACTCCAGCAGGAAGTCGAACGCGGCTTGTCCCGATGTGCTGGCCGATACGAGCTGCTTCTTCCACTCGATGAACACCTGACGGTGCCCGGTCCAGATGGTCTCGGTCGCGAACGGTCGCTCGGAACCCGTTTCGCGTCGCAGCCAATGCTCTGCCTGGCGTATGGCGGGCCAGCTCACATGTGCGGCTCGCAACGCGGCGATCACCCGCATTGAGATCAGGTCTTCGAAGCCGATCAACAGCTCTCTGCCACCGACTTCCACGAGGTCCTGAGAGGCCACACCCTTCCGAATCCAGCCAATCATCTTCGCGGAACTCACCGGCAACAGCTGTGGGCCTTGCCAGGAAGCGCTGAGGTACCTGGCGGCTTCTGGCAGGTCGTAGATGCCCTCAAATGCGCTCGAAATTCTCAATGACTCGAGTTCGACGTTCACCCTCTCAGCCTCCGTTGCATGGCCATGCACACGGCCGTTCCAGCCTTCTTCCGCCAACCTTCGTACTGCTGAGCGTAACGGCAGTGTCGGGGCATCGAGAATCTGCCCCCCTTGCGCGTCTCCAAGGCCATGCGCCAGCTCGCTGTTGGCGCTAGTGGGATTCCAGTGCGAGGTCGGCCTCTTGATTCTCCGTCGAGTCCCTGTTCGGCGGCCACCCCAAGAGCGTGTCCTGCTTGCTCACATTCAGCTCGCCGGGACGCCGGGTCCCTCGCCGACTCGCGCCAGGATTCGTTGCTTCAGAGCGTCCCGAAGCTCTTCGGGAGTCTCCCAGCCGATGTGGTAGTACTGCCGGATGTCAAACGCAACCTTGTCCATGCAGTCCTTTCGGCAAGTTCGGATAACCTCCAAGCCGAGGCCGGAAGCAAAGCCATCTTCCCAGTAAACACCGCCACGTGCGCCGCTCTCGCCCTGAGTGAAGTCGGCCACGAGAAACCTTGAGTTGCGAATCTCAGCGAAGATTTCGTCGTCGATCTTGTTCACATCTTCCTTGCGATCGATGCGCATGGGAGTGTAGCCAGCCTGCTCGATTGCCGGTTGAATGCCATTGTCGAACGCGTCATCCGTTTCGTCGTTGAACCACATCGCGACGAATGCCTGCGAGCGACCTGCATTGACTCGTGATTCCTCAATGTGGGCAAAGCCTTCGACAGTGACTGACACCGAGTCCGGTTGTTTCAGGCCGTTGCGTTTCATCCACCCATTCTCAACCAGGTAATCGACCAGGAAGATGACCTCGCCAATCGTCGTTGATTCCGACCAGGCCATGGCCCGCCACAGGTTGCAAACCGACTCAGGCACTTCGTCGATCGTGGCATCTTGGCTCGGGTTGACCGACTCATCGTCAGGCAAGGCGATTGAGACCTGCTGTCCGATAGTGCCCGATCGCTCAGCCAACAGAGTCAACAGTCTGTTCGCGCGCTCACCGATCTGCAACGGCTTCAGACGTTCTACCTGGCTAGGAAGACCAAAGCCTTTGATGCGTGGGTATGGATCACCCTGGGTCCGCTGGTTGATCAGCCAGGTGGTCAGGAGCGCCTTCGCTGTGTCGTCTAAGGAATCGATTGCTTGAGCCCAGAAGTCAGTTGCGTAGCTGCCGCCGGCTCGCGGTGAGTCGTCGATCCATGTAACACCTCCTCCTGACATGCGCGGAGAAGAAGGCGTACTCCAGATGTAGCAGGTGTCGGTTGGACCTTGCACATCACGCTCCTAACGGCGCCAATGGGCACAGATCATCGTCGACGCCTGCCGAACTGCGCGTCGAGGACACTCGACGCCGAGTCGGCGCGGGCTTGTTGCACGGTCTGTTCAACTAAATCCACTGCACGGTCTGCCGTGATGACCGGCCTACCCTGCAAGGACACTTGTACGAACCAATGCACTGGATCTGGCAAGTTCCTGGCGTGAATCCGAAACTCGATTCTTCCTTCGATTGCCGGGAGTTCAGAGTCGACGTAAATCTCGACCTGAAAGCGCTTCTTGCCGATCCCATGTCGCCACTGCTTGCACTCCAAGGCCAACATTGAGACGGGCTCTAGCGGGCGCTCCGGCTTGTAGTAGAAGGCGTTCGGGTCGTCCGTTCCGCGTTCTCGGGGACCTAGCAAGTCAATACCAGTCCTAAAGGTTGGCATGTCAAATGGCTTGGGCGGGGACGGTAACTGGATTGGTCTCTGTCGGAGTTCTCTGTGGACGGAATCCTCATGGAGGGGGACGCCCAACAGGATTGGCCCGTGCCCGATGATCTCGATCAGCGCATCCTCCGCAGGACAGACTCCTTGATTCGCGACCTCGATCGTGACAACAGGTCGTTCAGAGCGATGCTGGATCGAGGTGTGGAGATTGCGCAGTAGATTCTCGCAGCTTTCGAGCCAGTCCCTGGTCTGGGACTGCGAAGTGCTCTCTCGCAATCTGTCGATGAGTTGCGAGACTTCGTCATGCGTCAGCGAACAAGCCGCGAGTACCGATCCGGTTACTTCAGTCTGCTCGTTCCCGGCTGAGTTCACGAAACTCACGTTGAACTGAGGCTGCGTCTGCCGGAGGCGCTTGAGCTCCGCTTCTAGCTCGTTAGCCCGGCGCTCGGCCGCCGAAGGCTCTGGATCCAACAACCACACGTCGGGAACCGGAACGAGGGGGACCCCTTGATTTCTCGCGGTCGCCATTGGTCCTGTGTCATGTGTTAGGAAGCGGACGTCATGAGATTCATTCGCGGAGCGGTAGGCATCCACGCAGCCGAGGATTTGATTGTCCGCAGTCTCATAGTCGAGAAAGCCGGGAGTGGGCCGAATGGAGATCGCCACGGCAAGGGTCACGGCCGGCTCAGTTGGCCTGACAATGCGCTGTGGACTGTCGCTCAGCACGAGGTCTCGAATGATGCCGTTGGCCTTGCGGGCGCGCCGCCCGAGGCGATCGTTGCCGCGGCTCTTCAATTTGTCGATCTCGTTCATGACGGGGAGAGAGACAAGCAGATGAATCTCGTCAAACTCCGCTAGCGCGTCGCAGCTACGCCAGTCGATCTCCTCCAGCTCCTTGCACTGCAAGAAGACGTTCGTGTCGAGGAACAGATAGATGCTGGAGGTCATGCGGATCTCCCAGTGTCAGAAGCCGCAGCTACTGTGCCGGACATTAGTTCAGGTAAAACGGTATCGCGTATGTGACCCTGCGTACGGGAGTCGTGAGTGGCGCAGAGGATGGTCTCAACGAGCGAGTGGGTGTGTGCGGTGAAAGCTCTCGCTAAGTCGCATGGGGGCAGCGCAATCTCGTACTGCGCCATGTGCTTCCAACTCGTGCGGGGCATTCGGGTTCCTGTTGACCCTGCGTCTGTGTAGTCGACGAACTCCGTGCTCGACACGTGGCCCAATACGAACCCGAACCACTCCGGGCACTCAGGCGCTGCGACGACGATGTCGGTCGAGCAGACTCCGTCCACGGGTGCGACGGCGACCTTGTGGAAGTAGGGGCGTAGCTTGCCGAAGAGGATCTCACCGCGCCTGAAGGCGGACTTGCCGCTCTCGATGCCATCCGCGGTGTCCCACTGACTGAGCGCGATGCTTCGCTGCGGCATATGGGCGAGCGAGATGTACGGAGTCGAAGGCAGGATCTCGCTTGGCTTGACCGATCTTTTCCTCTCCTCGGCGATATCCCCCAACAACCGCACCCTCCACCCCTCAGGAATCTCGCCCAACTCCGAGTCCTGGAACGAGTCGGGGAAGAGGGCGTCGAGGTGGGGTGGGAGGCCGGTTGGGCGGCCCTCGGCCTTGGCTCGGACGGGGTCGAAGTCGACGAACCAGGACTTAAAGAGGGCCTGGGCCATGGCTTCGAGGGTCTGGCTCATGCGTCGGTTGAGTTCGATCTTGTCGTGGAGGGTGCCCAGGATGTGGGCAATGCGCCGCTGCTCGTTGAGGGGTGGGACCCCGACCTCCATGTCCTCCAAGTCTCGCTTCGTGACATGGCCCAGTCCGGTTGTCTGTTTGTTGCGAGCTATCCCCACAAAATTCGGCTTCAGTGACTTGAGGAGATAGAAGAAGAACATCTCATCCAAGGCCGGATCGGGAGTCACGCGAAAGATGTGTTGATTCAGCCAGCCCTCGGGTCCCCGCCATTGGTAGACGTCGATTGAAGTTTCCGGCTGCCCTGACCAAGCGAACAAAAGGTCGCCAGCACAGACACGCACCGAGTCATCAAATGTCTGATTGGTGAACCTGGTTTGGCCAGATATACCCCCCTTGATTTCTGCAATCTTGATGATCGGGCGTCCAGAGTCGCTGAACTGGATGTTGCGAAACGCAAGGCCGTTTGCCCAGTCAGCCATCGAATAGAGAGACTGCCGCCGCCAGTGCTGTGGAAATCGAGGATGGTAGAGCCAGTTGTCGTGATCTTCAGCCCTGAGGCTCAAGTCGTCAGCTGACGGCGGCTTGGATGAAGACATGCCTCACTCGATCTCCTGGTGGAAGCCCTGCGGCAAGTACCTGCAGTCGCTCTGAATCAGGAACGTTAGAGTTCCAGCGACCTAGGGGGCAGAGTAAGCCGCTCAAGGCACCCATCGTCTTGGGGAATCTCGAGCAGCACTTGTGCCAAGGTAGGCGCAGTCACCCGTGCAAACGGGCGACTGCGCTCGTCTTCTTCCGCGGCACCGAGGCGATTCTTGGCAACCTGTGAGTGTCGGTCGGTCATGGCGGGTTCGAATCTAGGCCGAGTGGGCAGACCGCGGCGTGCCGCAAGTCACAAATTCTCCAGCAGGTGCCCGACCTCCTGTATGAGGACGGGGAGGCTGAGCGAGACCGTGTCCCAGACGCGGCGGTTGTCGAGGTCGGCGTAGCGGTGGACGAGCACGATGCGCATCCCGATGATGGCATCGTGGTCGGTGATTTCCGTGGTGAGCTCCTGGTGATGGTGATCGAGTTGACTCATGGCTTCACAGAGAATCGTCAGTTGGCGCTCGACGGCTGAGCGGATCAGGATGTCGGACTCGTAGTCCGCGAACGATTTGCCGTCAACGAAGCTGACAGCGAGTCGGGCGGCGTCCAGGATGTCGCGCAGGTACTTCCCGGCGCTAGGCGGCATAGAGCGGCGTCCGGGTCTCTTCGACGGACTGAGCGAAGTAGGGATTGCGGAACGGTTGGTCGAAGACGAGGTCAACGGGGCGGTCGAAAAGCTCGGAGAGTTCCCGCTGCAGCGCCTGGTACCTACTGAACCACGGATCAGGATCTGCGTCCGGCTGGTAGGAGACGAGGAAGTCGAGGTCGCTGGTCTGGGGATCGAAGCCATCGGTGGCGGCGGAACCGAACAGGTCCAGCCGTTGCACGTGGTAGCGACGGCAGAGTTCGGCGATGTCGTCGATGTGTTCGCTGACCAGCGGGGCGATCATGGCCGCTCCTGTCCCGCTCCGAATCCCAGCGATTCCAGATTAGCCGATATCTCCGCGTCCAGACGTGCGGCTTCCGCCTGCTGCTCACGCCATTGCTCAGCCAGGCGCGTCATCTTCTCTTCGAACGGCTCGCCGTCGTCGGCTTGGGGTTCGGCGCCGACATAGCGGCCGGGGGTGAGGACGTGGTCGTGCTTGGCGACTTCCTCGAGCGTGGCGGCCTTGCAGAAGCCGGGGACATCCTCGTAGTCGTCGCTGCGGTCTCGCCAAAAGTGGTAAGTGTCGGCAATGCGGGCGATGTCCTCTTGGGTGAGCTCGCGATGCGTGCGGTCGGTCATGCGGCCGAGCTTGCGGGCGTCGATGAAGAGCAGTTCGTCTCGGCGGTTGCGTCGGTTGCGCGCCAGAAACCAGAGGCAGACGGGAATCTGTGTCGAGTAGAAGAGCTGGCCCGGCATGGCGACCATGCAGTCGACCAGGCCGGCCTCGATCAGGCTTTTGCGAATCTCGCCTTCGCCGGACTGATTGGACGACATGGAGCCGTTAGCCAGGACAAAGCCGGCGACTCCGTTAGGCGCCAGGTGGTGCGCCATGTGCTGGACCCAGGCGAAGTTGGCATTGCCCGCCGGCGGGACGCCGAACCGCCAGCGCTGGTCGTCGCGCAGGCGATCGCCGCCCCAGTCGGAGATGTTGAAGGGTGGATTGGCGAGGATGAAGTCGGCCTTGAGGTCGGGGTGGCGGTCGTTGTGGAAGCTGTCGCCGTGGGCGATCTGCCCCTCGATGCCGCGAATGGCGAGATTCATTTTGGCGAGCCGCCAGGTCGTGTGGTTCGACTCCTGGCCGTAGATGGAGATGTCGGACTTCGCCTTGCCGCCGTTGCCGTTTCCCGTCGCATGAGCGCTGACGAACTCTGCCGACTGCACGAACATGCCTGACGAGCCACAGCAGGGGTCGTAGACGCGGCCGCGGTACGGCTCGATCATCTCGACCAGTAGTCGGACGACAGAGTTGGGGGTGTAGAACTCGCCGCCGCCCTTTCCCTCCGCGCTGGCGAATCGCGAGAGAAAGTACTCGTAGACACGCCCCAGGACATCGCGGGACCGAGATTCCTGATCGCCGACCTGGATATTGCTGATCATGTTGATCAGTTGTCCGAGCCGCTGCTTGTCGAGCGCGGGGCGTGAATAGTCCTTCGGCAAGATGTCCTTTAGGGATGGATTGTCGCGCTCGATGGCGGACATTGCGTCGTCAACGAGTTGGCCGATCATGGGCTGCGGAGCCTGATGCTGCAGGTGTCCCCAGCGAGCCTCCGGAGGTACCCAGAAGATGCTTTCGGCGCTGTACTCGTCTGGATCCTCGGGGTCCGCGAAATCGACCTCTTGCAGCTGCTGGTACTGCTCCTCGAACGCGTCGGAGATGTACTTGAGGAAGATCAGGCCGAGGACGACGTGCTTGTATTCGGCGGCGTCCATGCTGCCGCGGAGCGCATCAGCCATCTCCCAGAGCTGAGCTTCGTATCCGGTCGTGGCGGTGTTAGGGGTCTTTGTGGATGTCTTGGGTTTCCGCATGGGAGGATTCTAGTTGGCGAAGGTCAGGACTCCCTTCGCAGTCACTCGATCGTCCGTTTTGCGTTCCTCGGCCGTCGACATAGGATTGAACTTCGAGCGAGCATCAGGTCCAGCGCAGCTTGACCGGATTGTTGGCTCGCTAGTGCAAGGCAATCGACATGACCCAGACACCGAGAATGCGTGGCAAAGGCGGCAAAGGTGGCAAGAGCGGCGGAGGCCGCCCGCCGAACGCGCCGAGCACAACCGGCAAGCCCTCCGGTGGCGGACGAGGCAACAACCCGCCGAAGCGCTAGCCGCTCGGCTTGGGCGCCGATGCGCTCACCGTTCCGCAGCACGCATTCGCTCTCCGAACACATGCCTAGCGACATGCACGCCGCGGAGTCCACACGTGAGCGACGACCCGCGGATCGCCCCGATCCGCACCTACCTGAAAGAACACGCCTGGCGGCACGGCCACGGCCGCACCGCCGAGCGGTTCGGCGTCTCGCGCCAGACGCTCTGGCGCTTCCTTGATCGCGACCAGGTTGGACGCAGGCTGCCCCGCGCGGTCCTCGACAGCGTGGGCGGCAGTGTCCAGGCGCTGGAGGCGGCAACGCGAACGTTGATGGCCGAGCCGGCTTCGCGCAGCCGAGCCCCGTTCAACCGCTCGCTCAGCGAAGAGCTTCACGATGCGCTGCTCTACCTCTGTGAAGCGCCGCTTACAACTGCCGGTGAACTGGCCCGCCTCAGGCGCGTGCCGGCCTCCACGCTGCGCGACCAGCTGGTCAAGCTCAGCAAACGCGGACTAATCGACTGCCGACCGCACCGACTTGACGCGTTGGGACCGCGCCCCCATCGCCGCTACTTCCCCACTGCCGCCGGCATCCGCGCCGTCGGAATCGACGGCTCAGGGTTGCTGCCGCTCTACCCCGTCTCAAAGCAGTGGTTCAAGCTGCTGGCCGAGCGGCTGGACTCGGTCGCGGTGCTCTACCGCGTCGCCGCGATGATCGCGGAGGCCGACCCTGAACAGCAGCCGCTGAGGGTCGACCACTACCGCCAGGGTCCTTACGACGCACTGCTCACGCTCTCCGGCAGACGCTCGGTCGGACTACTGCGCCAGGGTCCGATGCTGAGTGCCGCCAACCTGCG